>CAZZGU010000188.1:0-5063 GCA_964653755.1 uncultured Nigerium sp.
GAGGCCAGGGTGTCGGGGTGGTCGCCGCCGAGGACCCGCTCGCTGTCGGCCAGCAGCGCCTCGTTCTGGGCGATCGCCTCCCTCACCCGGCCCGCCTCCCTCAACCAAGAGGCCAGCCAGTCCCGCATACGCAAGATGATCGGATGGTCGTGGTCAGCCTGAGCCACAGCCTGACGCAGCAGAAGGATCGCGGGCACCAGTTGGTGGGTGAGCGGCCAGATCTCGAGCGTGCAGCCACGCAGCCGCAACGTCAGCCTCTGTGGTGAAACGGTCAGGGTTCAAGGCGATCAGCCAGTCGGCGGCAACGGAGTTTGCCGGGTCGCTGTCAAGCCAGTAGTCATCCTCCAAGCGCTCGGTGAGCCAGGCCTGCAACTCGGCGATGGCGCGCGCACGCAACTCGGTTTCGTCGTCGGGATCGATGTTGAGCGCCGCCCTGGCCTGGTCGGCCAGAAGCGCCTCCCTGAACGCCTCGACCTGTTGCTGGATCACCGTCCAGGCGGCTGGGTCGGCAGCCAATACCAACCCCTCAGCCACGTCGTCGGGGTCGGCGAAAAAGGCCGACGAACGGCTGACGATGTCGGCGATGAACGCCGGCACCGGATCGTCCTCGCGCGCCAACGCGATCGCTGTGGTGAGTGCCCGCTGCACCTGCGGGGTCAGTTCCTCCCACCGTTGCCGATACACCTGGGCCAACGTCCGCGGGATCTGCGCGAGGACCCGCTCATCGACCGGCAGAGCACCCTGATACCGCTTGATCCGGCGTTGGGTGCCGTCCAGGGTCAACCACAACTCCAACAGCAGCGGCGACGGCATCGCCCCGGCGAGAATCTGGGCGTCGGCGTCCGTCACCCGGGGTGCGTGCCTTCGGATCAGGGTCTCCAGGTCGGGACGCTCCAACCGCGGTACCTGCTGGATGTCGGCATGGCCGGCGCGCAGGGCGTCCTCCAGCCAGCGATCCCAGGTCGGGTTGAGTTCTCCTTCAGGCCAGGCCGTCAACACCACCAGAACCGGCCTGCCCTGGATCGGTCGCGCCAGATCGGTCAAAAGCACGGCCAGATCCTCGGTCAGCCGGTGGGCGTCCTCGACGACCACCAGCCCGGGAAGGTCCGGGTGAGTCACGGCACGATGCTGTCGGCCAACTGATGGGCGGCATCCTCGCGGCGGTCGGCTGCCCGCTGTCCCAGGTCCACCCGCTCGGTCAGGTCACGCAAATCGTCCAAGCGTCGTTTTCCGGCCCGGCCGGCTTTCCACACCCAACTCGCCACCGTGCCAATCCCCGGCACGGTCACATTCAGCAGCTCCTGCAACTGCGCCAACGCGGCATCGGTCGCCTCCCCAGCGGCCGCGTCCCGCAACAGGACAGCCGCATCATTCCGCTTCGCGACCAGCCGGTCCCACACCCCCGCCTGTTCGGCCCACGCCTGCGTCAGCGGCGGCAACCACACCGACAACTCCGCCTGCGCAGCAGCCAACACGTTCGCGTTCGCACCGGTTTGGAGGCGTTCGCAGTTGAACGTCCACCACCCGAACGACGGCAACGCCCCCGCCGGCCACACGAACCCCTCCAACAGTGGGCCCAGCACCTTCCGCTCAGCCAGCGGGTCAGCATAAGCCCCCACGCCGAGCCCGGCAGTGATCGGCGGCCAGAAACCCGGTTCGGGTTGCCGGGCCTGCAGCCCGGCAAACAGCTCCCGGACAATCCGCGACTTTCCCAGCCCGGACTCGGCGCGCAACACCACCCGAGGAACCGTCAGGTTATCGCCAGCGATCTCAGCCAGCCTTTCGACCAGCCCCTGCACCAGACCCACATGCGGACCAACCAGCCCCACCCCGTCGTCGACCATCATTCCCCCCGTTCCGCAGGCCACCACGAGGCTACCGGGAAGCCGACTGCTCACTGGGGTACACCCCAACGCCACGCTGGCTGAGGCCCTTGGGTCCGTCGCGCTAGGGTCCGGACGACGAGATTCGCAACACATCTGACGAAGGGTCTAGAGATGGCGCCACAGGGTCAGGTGGTCGGCTACGTCCGGGTGTCCACCGTCGACCAGAACCTCGATCGCCAGATCGAGGCGATCGGCGAGGTCGACAAGCTGTTCCAGGAGAAGGTCAGCGGCGCGAATCGGACCGAACGGCCTGCCTTGGCGGATTGCCTGTCGTACATCCGCGAAGGAGACACGGTCCGCGTCGCGTCCATGGATCGGCTGGCACGCTCACTCGTCGACCTCCAGCAGATCGTCGACGAGATGACGAGCAAGGGCGTCACCGTCTGCTTCCTCAAGGAAGGCCAGACATACAGCGCGGGCGGGGGAGACTCACTGAGTCGCCTCATGCTGCAGATCCTGGGTGCGTTCGCGGAGTTCGAGCGGAACCTGATCCGGGAACGTCAGGCCGAGGGGATCCGGCTGGCCAAGGCCGCCGGAAAGTACCGCGGGCGAGCCTGTGCCCTGACCGATGAGCAGGTCGCACTGGCGCGTGCAGAAATCGCTCGCGGCATGCCCAAGGCCCGCATCGCCGCCCAGCTCAAGGTGGATCGGTCGACCCTTTACCGTGCTCTGAGCCGGGCGCCGCAATCGGCTTCCTGAACGTGGCGCCCGGGGACCGGCGGCGTCCATCGCGCGCCCTCCTCGGGAGCGTCCGAGAGTGTCTCGCTGGAGGCCTTCAGGACGTACCGGTCACCTGGCCAGTCCTGGCCCCGGCTGGTGGGCAGGGTTCGGCCGGTGTGTCTGCTCGTGCAGGCGTTGGGACCGGTCGAGGTTGCGTGGGGTGACGGTTTCGTAGCGTGGCCCGGCGGCGTCCGGGTCGAGCAGGGGGGCGAGTTGGTCTCTGAGCTGCTCGCGGGCTTGGGTGATGCGCCTCTGGACGGTGCTGGCAGAGATCCCGAGCTCGCTGCCGATGGCGCGGGTGCTGCTGCCCTGGATGGATTCGAGGAGGGGGTCGAGCAGTTGCGCGGGCAGGTCCCGCAGCGCGCTGTTGATGGCCCGGACGGTGTCGCGTTGCTCGACGATCCCCTCCGGGGTGGGGGCGGTGCTCACGGGTTCTCTGTCGCCGAGGCTGACGAACGTCGGGGGGGACTGGTGTCGGCCGCGTAGGACGCCAGCGGGGTCGACGCCGCGCCAGCGGTTGTGTTCGAGGGTGACCCACACGTAGTGGGGCCACCGTTCGGGGGCGCTCTTGGCGGGGTCGAACGTGCGCGCGGCTCCCATCACCTGCAGGAACATTTCACCGCGCACGTCGGCGGCGTTCCGGCTGGAGCGTGCACGGTCCCACACCATGGGGATCACGGACGCGACCAGGTCAACGACCGCCTGCTGGCCGTCCTCGACGAGTCGCGGCCACCGGGACGGCTCGATCCCGCGCAGCACGCCCGGCGGATCCGTGACGTCCGCGACAGCCGCCGCAGCACCGAGGTCACGCCTGCGACACAAGGCGGTGATGGTGTCCCCGTCCAGCACCGTTCCCAAGGCGATCGTCGGCTGCGCCACCGCCGCTGCCAGTGAGCCGGGCGAGTCACCGTGGTGCGGCCTCGATGCGGACGCCGGCGCGCCGGCCGGCGGCGGTAACACCGGCGAGGCGGTCGGACCGGTCGTGCGCAGCATGTTGGGGTTGGCGACGTACTCGAGGGCGAGTTGCTGCAGCGTCCGGGCAGCCGCCTGGGTGTGGGCGTCCGAGGTGAGGTGGGCGACCACGACCGCTTGCCCGACGGTGGAGCGCAGCAGGGCGTCCAGCCGGACGTGGGCCGGTTCACCGACCGCCGGCGGTCCGGTGAGCTGCCGGACCGCGTCACCGAGCCGCAGCATGACCGCCTGGTCGACCCGCGACGCCGGCCCCGTGTCGGTGTGGCGGTAGGTGTCCTGGTGGGCTTGAGCGACGGCCCTTACCGCCGCCTGGAGAGCGTCACGGTACGGCGGTGGCAGCATCGCCGTCTGGTGGGCGTCGCCGGCCAGCGCGTGGAGCGAACGCAGGACCGCCAAGTGACCCAGGGCCACGCTGCGCCGGACGGTCGCCGTGTGCGCGATCGGCTGGACCGCTGCCAGCGCGTCCGTCCAGCCCGCCAGGGCCGCGCCGGTCGCAGACCGGCCACGCGGCGCGTGCAGTGCCGCATCCAGGGCCGACTCCCCGGCGTGGAGCCAGGCTCGCACGCGGGCGTCCGACACCTGCACCTGCACCCGGTGCACGAGCTGGTAGGCGACCAGGGTCACCGCTGCGACCTGGCGGTCCCGGTCGGCCACCGGGCCGGCCTCCACTCCGCGCAGCACCCCCGCCAACGCGTCACGCACACCGTCCAGCGAGGCGCCCACCGTCGGCGTGGCGTCGCGGACGCCGTTGGCTCCTCTGGTCGCCGTCGCCAGGAGAGCCAGCGGGTCCTGGGCCGGCACCGGTCCCAACGCTCGCCGGATCGCCACCAGCATCGACACCACGTGGGTCCAGTCGGCCAACAGGTTCGGTGTGCCGGGCGCGGCGGCGTCCCAGTCCAGCCGGGCCACCTCGCGGCGGACCTCCTGCCACCCCACCGGTCAGCCCCGCCCGCCGGTGGCGGCGAGCGCCTGCCGCACGTCGGACAACACCACCTCGAGTCGGCCCATCCCGGGCAGGTCGGCGGCCAGCAGCAGGTCCCAGGACTGCACCTCCCGCAACGCCGCCTCGACGCACGCCAACACACCGAACCCGTCCAGGCCGGGCACCTCGACCGGCCCCTGGCAGGGATGCGCCGCCGCCAGATACAAGGCCAGGCCCATCGCCTCCTGAATCCGGGCGGCGACCTCGTCGAACCAGACCGCCGTCAACGCCGTCGCCTGCCCGAGCAGCAGGTCGACCCTGCCGATCGACTCCACGGGAATCTGCACCTGGGTCACGCTCGGTTCCTCCTTCTCATTGGCACTGCCCACACCCAAGCCGCCAGCGCGGGGAACGAGCCACCGTCCACAAGAACCCGGCCCAAGCACCCGCCGCGGCAGTGAAGCCTCTCCCCCGCGTGCCCGCCGTTCACCAGGAGCGGCACTCGTCAGCGGGCACGATGAGGGCCTCCACATCGGAGGCCTTCAGGCGCAGCACCTTGCCGC
>CAZZGU010000189.1:0-5063 GCA_964653755.1 uncultured Nigerium sp.
CGGCGGGCTTCGGCTTCATGGCCGCCAAGCGTTCGCCGAGCGTCCCGAACTCGGAGTGGATCCTGGTCGACACATGGCTCAAGGTAACCACGGAGTCTGACGTTCCTTCACGCGTGGCCCTGTCCGACCTCGCTACGACACGGCGCGGTCGGTCTCGTGGAGGTGCGCGCCCCGGTTCCGCACTCTTGGGGGCGTGCTTGGGCGGCGTCCACCGTGACGGCTTGTCCGGCTGACAAGCGCGAGAGTTCGTTAGGGTGGCGAGCGTGCAGGTGACGCGATGGCGCCGCTACGGTAAGGACAGGCTGTACGTCAAGGACGCCGACGGCCATGACCTCGGCTGGCGGGACCTGGCGGCGAACACCGCCCACCCGACCACCAACGAGACCGACCAGGCACTCCGCGAGACGGTGACCGCCTGGCAGGCGAGCGCGGCGTCACTGGGCACCGAGCCGGACCCGTCGGTGAACACCCAGGAGCCCACCCCGATCCCCGAGCCGACCCCGGACCCCGTCCGCGGCCCCGGCTTCCTGCCCCCCGAATCAGCACCGACCGTATCTCAGCTTGTCTGGCCCGGACCCGTCGAGGAGGAGGTGGTGGCCCCCACTTTCGTTGCCGCCGCCGCAGGGGCCCCCCGGCCACCGACCTGGCCTACAACCATCCGGGTGAGCAACTGGCTGACAAGGTCGCGGCGGCCCGGGAGGCAGGCGAACGACCCACGCTGTGGCGACGCTTCTGGTTGGGCAAGAACGCCTACTCGACCTGGGAGCGTGGGGCCATCGGGGAACGGCTGGTCGCCGAGCAGTTGTCCCGGCTGGCCCAGACCGATCCCCGCTGGGGCTTCATCAACTCGATCCCCGTCAGCGACGAGGTCGACATCGACATATTCGCCGTGGGACCGGGCGGAGTGTTCACGATCAACGCCAAGTACCACCGCGGAGGCAGGATCAGGGTGGGCGGCGACACGCTCATGGTCAACGGCACCCGCCAGCCCTACGTGCGCAACAGCCGGCACGAGGCGCGCAAGGCGTCCAGGTTGCTGACCCCGCGCCACCAGCGAGACGGTCCACGTTCAGGGCATCGTCGTCCCGGTCGACGCGAACGCGTTCACCGTGAAGAACCAGCCCGCCGAGGTCCACGTCATCAACCGCTCCCGACTCAACGACTACCTGCGATCCCGGCCCGAGATCCTCGGACCCGACCTGGTGGCGCACGTCTACCACGCCGCCCGCCTGAGCAGCACCTGGCTCCCCTCGTC
This sequence comes from uncultured Nigerium sp., assembly GCA_964653755.1. GTDB lineage: Bacteria > Actinomycetota > Actinomycetes > Propionibacteriales > Propionibacteriaceae > Propioniciclava. The sequence continues at coordinate 1,256 of CAZZGU010000189.1, forward strand.
CTGACCCGGGACGCCGACCGCCCCACCTCGTACGGTGGTTTCAGAGCGGCGCGCGGCTGGCGCGCCAGTGAACGAGAGGGACGGCGATGGAGGACCTGACGTTCACTAGCTCCCTGTGGCGCTGGGAGGCCCGGGACGCCTGGTGGTTCGTCACCGTCCCGGCTGATCTGAACGACGCCATCCGACTGGGTGCCGGCCCTCCCCGCGGGTTCGGCTCGGTGCGCGTCGAGGCCACCGTGGGCGCCACCACGTGGCGGACCTCGGTGTTCCCCCGACTCCCGCCGCGGCAGCTACGTCCTGCCCGTCAAGAAGGCCGTCCGGCGGGCCGAGGACCTGGGCGACGGCGACCAGGTCACCGTCACCCTCCGCCTCCTCGACCAGTGATGCGCCGCACTGGTCGCTGGGCCCCTGGGGAATAGTTGAACTCGCAACCGAGTTGTTGGGGTGTCGGGTTTCGGTTGTCGGGACCCCACGGGCGAAGGGAACGCGCACATGGCACGCATTACCGTCCTCGGAGGAACCGGCTACGGCGGCAGCGCCGTCGTCCGCGAAGCGGCCAGGCGTGGGCACGAGGTGCTCGCCGTCAGCCGTACCGCACCCGAGTCCCCGACGCCCGGCGTCACCTACGTGACCGGTTCGGTGCTGGACGCCGACGTGCTCGAGCGCGCTGTCGCCGGCGCCGATGTCGTGTTCGAGGCCCTCTCCCCGCGCGGCGACATGGTTGGCAAGGTCGAGGGTGTCTTCGGCGACCTGGTCGCGCTCGCCCGTCAGCACGGCGTCCGGCTCGGCGTCTTGGGTGGCGCCTCGTCGCTGCTCGTCTCCGAAGGCGGGCCGCGGCTCATCGACCTGACGCCGATGCCCCCCGAGGTCCGTCCCGAAGCTGACCTCGGCATCCACAAGCTCGAGACCCTGCACCAGTCCCCCGAGGACCTGGACTGGTTCTACGTCAGCCCGGCGGCCGAGTTCGGTGCGTGGGTGCCGAGCACCGAGACCGGGCAGTACCGGACCAGCGACGACGTCCTCCTGCGCGGCCCCGACGACACCTCCCAGCTCTCTGCGGCCGACCTCGCCCTGGCCGTGCTCGACGAGATCGACCACCCCGCCCACCAGCGGCGCCGCTTCCACGTCGCCCACTGAGCCACCCGTTCACCGCGGATCGACGTCGTCGAACGGCTACCGACGGCGTCGCCGAAACGGCCTTGACCGTCTAGATAAGATGTCCTTATGAGCTTGGTGGTGGAGTATCGTAGCGCGCGGCATCAGGAGGAGGTCGCGAAGCTCCGGCGCGCGCTCGCGTTGCGTGCCTTGGTCGCCGTCGGCTCCAGCCAGCGTGAGATCGCAGCCGCTCTGGGCGTCAGCCAGCCAGCGGTCAGCCAGCAGCTCAAGGCCGCGCAGTCAGTCGCCACGGTGCACCCTGAGACCCTGCTCGAAGCCGCCGCGCCGATCCTGGTCGATGTCGCCCGCTCCTCAGGGTTCGACCGGTTGGCCGTGTTCGGGTCCGTGGCCCGACGACAGGCAAGGCCAAACTCCGACATCGACTTGCTTGTCGAACCACCGACCGACGCTGGCATCAAGGATGTGCTCGCCCTCCGTGACTCTTTCCAGGCGATCCTGGGGCGTCCGGTTGATCTGGTGACCTACGCCGGACTGCGGGAGGGACTCGACGACGACATCCGACGCGAGGCGGTGCTGCTGTGATGGACCGCAAGGTCGCCAAGGACCTCCTCCACGTCCGCGACTGGCTCGACCGCGCGCACGACATCGTCAGCCGCGGTCAGGACGTCTACGCCAAGGACGCGCTGCTGCAAGAAGCTGGCGACTCGCTGATGATGAAGCTCGGCGAGGCGGCCAGCCGACTGGCCCGGGCCAACGTCGACCCACCCCCAGGGGTCGAGTGGTCCGATGCCATCGCCAACCGCAACTGGCTGATCCACCAGTACGACCAGATCGACCGAGGGCTCACGTGGGTGACGCTCACCCGCGACCTCCCCGGATGGCGAGCGGCCCTTGATGCACTGTTCACCGGGGCTCAGCGTGCGTTGGCGTCCGAGCAGTCCGAAGCCGGCTGATCAGAGCGAGTAGCTGACCCTCGCCCTGGGCGAGCTCGCCGTTGGGAGAATGCGAGCCCGCCCGACACTGGCGCAGGAGCCGACCGGGCGTTCCGTGCCCCTTGCCCTGAGCCCGGCCTTCGAGAACCCCGTCGGCTCACCAGCGTCAGGCCAGCCCGACCCCGGGCCACACGTCGACCCGTCCGCGCGAAGGACGATTTCGACGTGCTGCGCCCCTTCACCGACCGCAGCACGGACCTGCAACCACGCGCGCTCCTCCGACGCCGACGCCGACGCCGACGCGACGAACGACGACGGCCAATGTCCCTCCCCAATGTCCCGACGTCCTCATGTGGCACGCACCCGGTGCACGAACAGCACCAGCCCGAACGTGATCGGAATCAGCATCGCCAACCCCAAGTGCGTCATCGTCAGCCCGAACGGCACCTCGTACCGGGCCAGCGTGCCGTAGGTGTCGGCGTACGCGCCCGGCTGGCCGATCGCGATCCAGTACACGAGCGCCAGCACCTGCATCACCAGCGGCGACACCACGATGAACGAGATCACCCCGAGCCCCACGCCCATCAGCGCGAGCGGCGGCGACGAGTTCGGCGTCCGCAACACCTGCGTGTACGGGACTCCCTCGGCCACCGGTTCGGTCGCGAACTGGGCCACGGTTCCGGACGCCGCCGGCGCCGGCGGCGTCCGTCGTGCGCGGTTGGTCATGCGTCCTGGGCGACGACGGGGTTGGACAGGGTACCGATGCCGGCGATCTCGACGTGCACGGTGTCGCCGGGTTCGATGCGGCCCACGCCCGCGGGTGTGCCGGTGAGGATGACGTCGGCGGGCAGCAGGGTGGTGAACGACGAGACGAACGCGACCAGCTCGGCGATGCCGTGGACGAGCTGGGAGGTGTTGGACGCCTGCCGTTCGATGCGCTCGCCGTCGCGTTCGACGACGACGCGGAGATCGAGGTCGGACGCCTCGGCGATGGTGAGGTGCGTGACGATCCAGGGGCCCAGCGGGCAGAACGTGTCGAAGCCCTTGGCGCGGCCCCACTGCTTGTCGCGGGTCTGGAGGTCGCGCGCGGACACATCGTTGGCCGCCGTGTAGCCGAAGATCACCTCGGCAGCCCGCTCGAGCGGGACGTCCTTGCAGATGCGCCCGATGACGATCGCCAGCTCGCCCTCGTGGTCGACGGCCTGGGTCTGGCGCGGGTAGATGATGGGCTCGCCCGGGCCGATGACCGCGGTGTTGGGCTTGAGGAACGTCATCGGCTCCTCGGGCACCTCGTTGCCGAACTCGGCCGCGTGGGCGGCGTAGTTGCGCCCGATCGCCACGACCTTGGAGCGCGGGATCACGGGCGTGAGCAGCCGCACGTCGTCGAGGTTCACGCGCTCCCCGGTGTAGTTCACCGGGCCCACCAGCGGGTCGCCGTTGAGGGCCTGGATGGTGTCCGGGTGCTCACCCCCGTCCTCCGCGAGTTCGACGACACCGTAGGCAGGGTTCTCCCCGTGGACGTAACGAGCGATGCGCATGGGCGAACCTTACCGACGGTGCTCACCCCACCGCCCGTCGAGTAGCGCCGCCCGCCCGTCGAGTAGCGCCCCCTGCTCGTCGAGTAGCGCCGCCTGCGGCGCGTGTCGAGACGACCCCGCCCCCCGCTCGTCGAGTAGCGCCGCCTGCGGCGCGTGTCGAGACGACCCCGCCCCCGCTCGTCGAGTAGCGCCGCCTGCGGCGCGTGTCGAGACGACCCATCC
>CAZZGU010000190.1:0-5052 GCA_964653755.1 uncultured Nigerium sp.
CCGCGAGGCCGACCTGGCGCGCGGGTTCTTCGTCTCCGAGGGTGGCGTCACGGTGGTGCCGAAGGGCGGACGCGTCACTGCCTACTGATCGTCTGGACAGCGCTCGCCCCCCGCAGCTCGAGCTGCGGGGGGCGAGTCGTCTTCTCGTCTTCTCGTCTTCTCGTCTTCTGTGCGGCTGGGCGGAACGGTGGGGTCGCGTGCTACCTGTGGGGTCGCGTGCTACCTGTGGGGCGTTGATGCAGGGTGCGTCAGGCGCGGAGCGCGCGGTAGTCCGGGTGGCGCTTGATCCAGCCGTCGACGAACCAGCACTCGGCCCTGACCCGGCGTCCGCCCTCGGCGCGGAGGTCGTCCAACGCCGTCCGCACGAGCGCCGAGCCCACGCCGCGGCCGCCGAAGGCGGGATCGACGACCGTGTGGTCGAACACGACGACGTCGCCCTCCAGCCGGTAGGACGCGTAGCCCGCAAAACTCCCGTCCAGAAAGGCCTCGTAACGGGAGGAGCCGGCCTCGTGGACCACGCGCATGTCGCTCATCGCGGTGTCCTCACGACCGCAGCGCGACCAGCAGGCCGTCGCCCACAGGCAGCAGGACGGGGGAGAACTCCTCCAGATCAGTGACGGCCTGCAGAGCCTCGCGCACGATCACGGTGTCGTCGTCCTCGTTGGCAGGGTCGGCGACGCGGCCGCCCGCGAGCGCGTGGTTGACGACCAGGAGACCGCCGGGCCGGAGCAGGCGGGACGCCTGCGCGATGTATTCGACGTACTCCAAGGGGTCGCCGTCGACGAGGACGAGGTCGTAGACCTGGTCGCTCAGCTTGGGGAGGACGGTGAGGGCCGCGCCGGCGATGAGGCGGGCGCGGCGTGTGGCGAAGCCAGCGGCGTTGAGGGCGGTGCGGGCGGCGGCCTGATGTTCGGCCTCGAGGTCGATGCTGGTCAGGATGCCGTCGGGCGCCATGCCGCCGAGCAGCGCCAGTCCCGACACCCCGGCGCCTGTCCCGATCTCGACAACGGCTCGGGCGCTGATCGTCCGCGCCAGGAGGGTGAGGAGAGCCGCGGCACCCTGGCTGACCGGGGTCACGCCGAGACTCGTCGAGGCCCGGCGCGCTGCCAGGGCGTGCTCCGACTCGGGGACGAAGGCCTCCGCGAAGGTCAACGAGGCGGAGTGCTGGGTGCCGGGAGCGGTCTTGGGTGCTGCGTTCACGGGACTCAGACTAGGGCAACCCTCTACCATTCGTCCCATGAGTCACGTCGTAACCGCCGAGCTGGTCGCCAACGTCCTGAGCGTCGCCGTGGAGGTGGGTCAACACGTTGACGCCTCCGACGAGGTTGTCGTGCTCGACTCCATGAAGATGGAGATTCCCGTCCTCGCTGAGGTCGCCGGCACCGTGACCGAGGTCGTCGTCAAGGCGGGGGACGTCGTGAGGGACGGGGACCCGCTGGTCGTGATCAAGAGGGCCTAGACTGCCGTCATGGCCACCACTCCACCCTTCGGGAGGCTCCTCACCGCGATGGTGACGCCGTTCGCGCCGGACGGTTCCCTCGACCTGGACGAGGCACGCCGCCTGGCCGCCCACCTCGTGGACGAGCAGCTCAACGACGCGCTCGTCATCAACGGGACGACGGGAGAATCGCCGACCACGAACGACGAGGAGAAGTTCCGGCTCCTCAAGGCCGTGAAGGACGAGGTGGGAGACCGCGCCCAAGTCCTCGCGGGCGTGGGCACGAACGAGACCGCCGCGACGATCTCCCGGGCTCACGACGCCGTCGAGGCCGGAGCGGACGGCCTCCTCGTGGTGACCCCGTACTACAGCAAGCCGCCGCAGGACGCCCTCATCGAGCACTTCCTCCTGGTGGCCGACGCCACCGAGCTTCCGGTGATGCTCTACGACATCCCGGGCCGCTCCGCGATCCCGATCGCCGAGGCCAGCATCATCGCGTTGGCCCGGCACCCGCGCATCGTGGCCGTCAAGGACGCCAAGGGCGACCTCGTCTCGTCGGCGACCGTGATGGCGGCCACCGACCTCGCGTACTACAGCGGTGACGACGCGATGACGCTGCCCCTGCTGGCGGTCGGCGGCGTCGGGGTCGTGGGCACGTCGACCCACTTCACCGGTCGCCGGACCAAGGCCATGATGGACGCCTTCGTCGCCGGGGACGTCGACCGGGCGCTGGCCCTCCACCGCGAGCTCCTGCCTGTTTACACCGGGGTGTTCGCCACCCAGGGCGTGATGCTCGTGAAGGCCGGCCTCGCTGCCCGCGGCATGAACCCGGGTGGGCTGCGGCGTCCGCTGAAGCAGGCGTCCGACGCCGAGCAGGCCACGTTCGTCGCGCTGCTCGACGCCGCCGGCCTGTAACCCGTCCGGCGGACGCGGGGGCGCACGTGATCGACTTCAACATGGCCGAGATCGCGCTGCTCGTCGTCTTCGCCGTCATCGTGTTCGGCCCCGAGAAGCTCCCCGAAGCCGCCCGCAAGCTGGCCCGGGTGGTCGCCTTTCTCCGGCGGGTGAGCACGGACGCCCGCGTGCAGATCCGTCAGGAGCTCGGTCCGGAGTTCGACGACATCACCCTCGCCGACCTCAATCCCAAGACGTTCGTGCAGCGGCACATCCTGTCCGGCGACGAGGTCGCCGACCTGCGCCAGATTCGCGACGAGGCGGTGTCCGCCGGGACGCTCGCGCGCGACAGCGTCGACGAGGCTCGCAGCGTGGGGCGCGCGGCCGTCCGGCCCCCGGCCGAGTCCGCGACCGCCCCGCAGGAGGGCCTGACATCCGCTCCCCGGGCGGTCGCCTTTGACCCGGAGGCCACCTGAGCCATGCGATAACCTCGCAGCGTGAGCGGTTCCCCCACCTCGATTTTCGTGTCCCGGATCCGGGGACTTCCCCTCATGGACGCCTCGGGTGACCAGGTCGGGAAGGTCCGGGACGTCGTCGTGCAGAATCGCGCCAACGCGCGCGCTCCCCGCGTCAAGGGCATGGTCGTCGAACTGCTGGCGCGTCGGCGTGTGTTCCTCCCGATGGAGCGCGTGCACCGGATCGACGCGCTGCAGGTCGTCATCTCCGGCGTCGTCAACACCCGCCGCTTCGAACGCCGCGACCACGAGCGCCTCGTCGTGGAGGACCTGTTCGACAAGCGCGTCACCTGCCGCGGCCAGACCGCGCAATCCACGATCTACGACGTGGCGATCCGGCAGACCCGCGCGCACGAGTGGGAAGTCTCGGAGGTGGCGGTGCAGGACCTGGCGGGACGCCGTCCGTTCGGCAAGGGACACGTGACGATCGTGGACTGGCAGGAGATTCCCGACTTCTTCCTCGCCACCGGCCAGGCGACCGACCAGATCGTCGCCCAATTGCTGGAGATGAAGCCGGCCGACGTCGCCCGGGAGCTGCACGACATGAGTCCCGAGCGCCGCCGGGAAATCGTCGACGCCCTTGAGGACGACGTGCTGGCCGAGGCCCTGGAGGAGCTGCCGGAGCGGGAACAGGTGGCCGTCATCTCGTTGATCGACACCGAGCGAGCGGCCGACATCCTGGAGGAGATGGACCCCGACGACGCCGCCGACCTCATCGCCGAGCTCGCGCCGGAGTTGGCCGAGACCATCCTGGAGCGGATGGCACCCGAGGACGCCCAGGACGTCCGGGCCCTGCTCACCTACGACGCCGCGACCGCCGGCGGCCTGATGACTCCCGAACCGGTCGTCCTGGCCCCGGACGCCACCGTGGCCGACTGTCTGGCGCTGCTGCGCCACGAAGAGGTCTCTCCCGCCCTGGCGGCCCTGGCCTTCTTGTGCCGGCCACCCCTGGACACGCCCACCGGACGCTACCTGGGGGCCGTCCACATCCAGCGCCTCCTGCGCGAACCGCCGTCCCTGCTTGCGGCGGCGCTCATCGACTCCTCCATCACGCCGCTGCTCCCGGACTACAACGTCGCGCAGGTCAGCCGCTACTTCGCCACCTACGACCTGGTCTGCGCCCCTGTGGTGGACGCCGACGGTCGCCTGTTGGGGGCGGTCACGGTCGACGACGTGCTCGACCACATCCTGCCCATCGACTGGCGTGGGGTGCAGCTCGACGGAAGGGACGAGGAGGTGAGCCATGCCTGACAACCAGCCGCCCAAACTGAACACGCCCGGCCGGAAGCGCTCCTGGCTACCCCGGGTGCGCCTGGGAGAGGACGCCTTCGGGGCGTTCGCAGAGACCTTCGCGCGCTTCATGGGGACAGCACGCTTCCTGCTGTGGATGTCGCTGTTCATCATCATCTGGCTCGTGGTGAACACCGTCGCGCCCGACCTGTTGAACGACCCGTTCCCCTACATCTTCCTCACGCTGCTCCTTTCGCTGCAGGCCTCGTATGCGGCGCCTCTGATCCTGCTCGCCGCGAACCGCCAAGAGGCACGCGACCGGGTCAGCATCGAGAACGATCGCCAGGTTGCGGCCCAGTCGCGCGCCGACATGGACTTCCTCGCCCGCGAGATCGCGTCCCTGCGCATGCGCATCAACGACATGCCGACGCGCGACTTCGTGCGCTCGGAGCTGCGGGACCTCCTTGAGGAGTTGAACCGGGGCGACGAAACCGACGCGGAGCAGCGGCGCCGCTGACGTAGACTCGCGCCCATGTCCGATCACCCTCTGCTGCCCGCCGTCATGGCCGCCCTGGCGACCGTGCAGGATCCCGAGATCCACCGGCCGATCACCGAGCTCGGCATGGTCGACACCGTCGAGATCGACGCCGACGGACACGTGCGCCTCACCGTGCTCCTGACGATCCAGGGGTGCCCGCTCCAGTCGGCAATCGAGCATGACGTGCAGGCGGCTCTGCGCGGTGTCGACGGGGTGACCGGTCTGGACCTCGAGATGGGCGTCATGACCGACGAGCAGCGCGCCGCCATGAAGAAGGCCCTGCGCGGCGGGATCGGCGATCGTGACATCCCCTTCGCCCAACCCGGGAACCTCACCCAGGTGCTGCTCATCGCGTCCGGCAAGGGAGGGGTGGGAAAGTCGTCGGTGACGGTGAACCTCGCGATGGCGCTCGCGCAGCGCGGGAAGTCCGTCGGCGT
>CAZZGU010000191.1:0-2356 GCA_964653755.1 uncultured Nigerium sp.
CCCCTGCACGGTGGCCCTGCCGTCGGCGACCCAGAACGAGCTGAGCCTGCTGGATGCGAAGACCCTCGTGAGGAACGGTGTGGTGGCCGTGGCCGAGGGCGCCAACATGCCCACGGAGCCCGATGCCACCGAGCTGTTTCAGGAGGCCGGCGTGCTCTTCGGACCCGGCAAGGCCGCGAACGCCGGTGGCGTGGCCACCTCCGCCCTGGAGATGCAGCAGAACGCGAGCCGCGACTCGTGGTCGTTCGAGCACACCCTCGAGCGCCTCGACGAGATCATGGTCGGCATCCATGACCGCTGCGCCGACACCGCGGAAGAGTTCGGCCAGCCCGGCAACTACGTCACGGGCGCCAACGTGGCCGGCTTCCTCAAGGTCGCCGACGCCGTGGTCGCACTCGGCCTGATCTGACGGACAACGCACGCCGACGGGGGCGGGGTCGCGCAGGCGCCCCGCCCCCGTCTGCACGCGTCCAGTCGGCGAGGCTCTCGATTTCGACGCGCAGGGTGAGAGACTGGCCCGGTGCGTGACGTGGTGATTCTTGGGAGTACCGGCTCCATCGGCACCCAGGCCCTGGAGGTGATCGACACCCGACGAGACCGCTTCCGCGTCGTTGGCCTTTCGTCAGGCGGCTCCACGGTCGAGGCCCTCATCGGTCAGGTTCGGGCCTTCGCGCCGCGCGTCGTCGCGGTCGCGGACGCCGCGGCTGCCGAGCGGGTGCGCCGGGAGACGGGGGTCGAGGTCTGGGACGGCCCGGACGCCTCCACCCGGCTCGCGGCCGAGCCGTGCGACGTCGTCCTCAACGCCATCACGGGTGCGGCGGGCCTCGAACCGACCCTGGCCGTCCTGGCGGCGGGTACGACGCTCGCGCTGGCCAACAAGGAGTCGCTCGTCATCGGCGGTCGCCTCGTGATGGACGCCGCCGCACCCGGCCAGATCGTGGCCGTCGACTCCGAACACTCCGCCTTCGCTCAGGCCCTGCGGGCCGGGCGCGCGGACGAGGTGCGCCGGTTGGTGCTCACCGCGTCCGGCGGGCCGTTCCGTGGCAGGACACGCGCGGACCTGGTCGACGTGACCCCCGCGCAGGCCCTGGCTCACCCCACCTGGGCCATGGGACGTGTGATCACGATCAATTCGGCGACGCTGGTCAACAAGGGGCTGGAACTGCTCGAGGCGGGCCTGCTCTACGACGTCGATCTCGACGCCATCCAGGTCGTGGTGCACCCCACGTCGGACGTCCACTCGATGGTCGAGTTCGTGGACGGGTCCACCATCGCCCAGTGCAGCCCCCCGGACATGCGTCTGCCCATCGCGCTCGGCCTGGCGTGGCCCGACCGCCTCCCCGACGCAGCTCCGGCGTTCGACTGGGCCTCTCCCAGGACGTGGCATTTCGAGCCCCTGGACTCCCACGCCTTCCCCGCGGTCGAACTGGCCCGGCGTTGTGGCAAGGCGGGAGGCACAGCGCCGGCGGTCTTCAACGCCGTCAACGAAGTCTGTGTGGACGCCTTCTGCGACGGACGGCTGGGGTTCCTTGGCATCGTGGATACCGTTGAGGCCGTGGTGAACGAACACCTGCGTGACGGCCTTGTGTCGTCCGAAGACCTTTCGGTTCCGACCGTGCTCTCAGCGGACGCCTGGGCGCGTCGCCGTGCCGTCGCCCTCACCGGGACGGCCGGGTGAGCACCCTGACGACCATCGTCTTCGGGGTCCTCTTCTTCTCCCTGCTGATGGTCTCAGTGGCGCTCCACGAGGTGGGGCACATGGTGCCGGCCAAGCGGTTCGGGGTGAAGGTCCCGAAGTACTTCGTCGGTTTCGGGCGGACGCTGTGGTCCACACGCCGCGGGGACACCGAGTACGGGGTCAAGCTGTGGCCGCTCGGAGGCTTCGTACAACTGCTCGGCATGTATCCGCCCCGCGACCCGGCCCGGCCGCAGACGCGCTGGCAGCGGTTCGCCGACGACGTGCGTGCCGCCGAGTGGGACGAGATCATGCCCGAGGACACGGGCCGCCTGTTCTACGAGCGCCCGACCTGGCAGAAGGTCGTCACCATGCTGGGCGGAATCACGATGAACCTCCTCATCGCGTTCGTGCTGCTGTGGGGCGTGCTGGGCATCCACGGTCTCTGGCAGCCGCAGACGACGGTCGCCAGCATCCAGGAGTGCGTCATCACCGAGGCCCGTGACGACATGACGTGCACCCCGGACGATCCGCCGTCACCGGCGAGCCTGGCCGGTCTCCGGGCCGGAGACGTCGTGGTCGAGTTCAACGGCGTCACCGTGGACGACTACGGGCATCTGAGCGGCATGATCCGGGCGAACCTCGGCGGTGAAGCGGTCATCGTGGTCGAGCGGGACGGCG
>CAZZGU010000191.1:2401-5042 GCA_964653755.1 uncultured Nigerium sp.
TGGCCACCGTCAACACGCTCGTGACGACGGTTCCCGACGAACTTGACCCCAGCAAGGGCGTCTCCGCCGGGTGGTTGGGTGTCCGCCCGGAGCACGCCTTGGTCAAGGGCGGGCCCGGGGAGGCCCTCGCGACCATGTGGACGTTGTCGAAGCAGTCGGCGGTGGCCCTGGTCCAGTTCCCCGCGAAGGTGTGGGCCGTCGTGGCCGACATGGTGACCGGTCAGCCGCGTGACGTCTACGGGCCCCTCAGCATCCTCGGTGCCAGCACGATCGCGGGCGAGGTCGCGGCAGGGGACGGCACCGTGGGGGACAAGGTCGCCACGTTCGCCAGCCTGCTCGCGTCGGTCAACCTCTTCCTCGCGCTGTTCAACCTCGTCCCGCTCCCGCCCCTCGACGGCGGACACGTGGTCGGCGCGCTCTACGAGGGCGTCCGCCGCACCTGGGCACGGCTGCGAGGCCGTCCCGACCCCGGACCCGTCGACACCGCCCTGATGGTGCCGATTGCCTACGTGGTGGGAGCATTCCTGCTGCTGTGCGGCGTGGCGCTCATCGTGGCGGATATTGTCTCCCCGTTGAGACTCTTCTAAGTTGAAACTCTGCTAAGGAGCACGATGACCATCAACCTCGGCATGCCGAAGCCCCCCGCCCCGGTGCTGGCACCGCGGCGTCCCACACGACAGATCCGCGTCGGCAAGGTGCTCGTGGGCGGGGGCGCCCAGGTCTCGGTCCAGTCGATGACGACGACGAAGACGACCGACATCAACGGCACCCTCCAGCAGATCGCCGAACTGACCGCCACCGGTTGCGACATCGTGCGCGTGGCCGTGCCGAGCCAGGATGACGCGGACGTCCTGCCGATCATCGCGAAGAAGAGCCAGATCCCCGTCATCGCCGACATCCACTTCAGCCCGCGGTACGTGTTCGCGGCGATCGACGCGGGCTGCGCAGCCGTCCGTGTCAATCCCGGGAACATCCGGCAGTTCGACGACAAGGTGGGGGAGATCGCCCGGGCAGCGGCGGACGCCGGCGTCTCACTTCGCATCGGCGTCAACGCCGGGTCGCTCGACCGGCGCCTGCTGGAGAAGCACGGCGGCCCCACCCCGGACGCCCTCGTCGAATCGGCGCTGTGGGAGGCCAGCCTGTTCGAGGAGCACGGGTTCCGTGATTTCAAGATCTCCGTCAAGCACCACGACCCCGTGGTGATGGTCGAGGCGTACCGGAAGCTCTCGGCGGCCTGCGACTACCCCCTGCATCTCGGCGTGACCGAGGCAGGACCCGCGTTCCAGGGCACGATCAAGAGCTCCGTCGCTTTCGGCATCCTTCTGGCGGAGGGGATCGGCGACACGATCCGCGTCTCCCTCTCGGCCCCGCCGGCCGAGGAGGTCAAGGTCGGCCTGAAGATCCTGGAAGCGCTGAACCTGCGCACCCGGCAACTCGAGATCGTTTCCTGCCCCTCGTGCGGCCGCGCGCAGGTGGACGTCTACACGCTCGCCGAGGAGGTCACCAAGGGTCTGGAGGGCATGACGGTGCCGCTGCGGGTCGCGGTGATGGGGTGCGTCGTCAATGGGCCCGGCGAGGCTCGGGAGGCCGACCTCGGGGTCGCGTCCGGCAACGGCAAGGGCCAGATCTTCGTCCGTGGTGAGGTCGTCAAGACCGTCCCGGAGGCGGAGATCGTCGCCACCCTGATCGAGGAGGCCAACCGCCTGGCGGCGGAGATGGACGCCGTGGGCGCGCCCGTGGTGTCCGCGGGCTGACGTGCACGCGCGGGTCCTGGGCGAGGCTGATCGCAACCTCGTCGCGCGGATCCTTTCCGAGGACCCTGTCCGGCACTGCTTCGTCGCCTCGCGCGTGGCCGCGGGAGTGCTGACACGTGGCAGACCCGGCGAACTGTGGGGTTACCCGGCAGCCGCCCCGCGGTCCCTGATGCACGTGGGCGCCAACCTGGTGCCGGTCGCGACCGACCCGGAGGCAAGAGCCGCCTTCGCCGAAGATCTCGGTCGCTTCCGGTCGTTCGTGGCGCTGGTCGGTGAGGCGTCCGAGGCCTTGGCCCTGTGGAGGGCGCTCAGCCGGAGGTGGGGGGCACCGTACGACCGTCCCAGGCTCGTCCGTGAGCGTCAGCCGCTCATGGCCACCGTGAGCCGGTGTCCCATCGACCCGGATCCACGGGTCCGCCTCATCACCCGCGCGGACCTCGAGTCGTACGTCCAGGCCGCCGTGGCCATGTACACGGAGGAACTCGAGGAAGACCCCCTCCAGACCAACCCGGTGGGGTACCGGAACCACCTCGTGTCCCTGGTGGACGGGGGCAGAGCCTTTGGAGTGGTCGTTGGCGGCGAGGTGGTCTTCAAGGCTGACCTGGGTGCCAGCGGTGGCGGCGTGACGCAGGTGCAGGGCGTGTGGGTGCGACCTGAATTGCGGGGGCGGGGCCTGGCAGCGCCGGCGATGGCTGCCGTCACGAACATCATCCTCGCACGCGGCGAGAGCGCCTCGCTGTACGTCAACGACTTCAACGCGCCCGCGCTCGCCACCTATCGTCGCTGCGGTTACCACGAGGTCGGCACCCTGGCGTCAGTGCTCTACTGATGGCCCGGGCTGCCCGGTCTCGCTGGAGCTTCTGGAGTGACAATGCGGAAGATCGTGC
>CAZZGU010000192.1:0-5025 GCA_964653755.1 uncultured Nigerium sp.
GCGCGCCGCCCTGTCACGGCGGAGGTCGCGGGTTCGAGTCCCGTCGGGGTCGCCGCAGCGGCGGATCATCGCCGCTATTGCCCGCGGCCAGGTAGCTCAGCTGGTAGCAGCGTTCGCCTGAAAGGTGAGAGGTCACCGGTTCGACCCCGGTCCTGGCCACCAGAGCTTCCTTCCGAACGGACGCCTCCGGCGTCCGTGTGCGGTCTGGGACCGTCGGACCCCTTTGGCACACTGGACCCATGCCCACGCCCACCCCGCCGCGCCCGGCCCGGTACGTGAGCATCCAGACCCGGCTCATCGCGCTCGTGCTGGCGCTGGTGGCGCTCGCGCTGACCATCACCGGTGTCACCGCCTTCGCGCTCGAACGCAGCCGCGTCCAGCAGCGCGTGACCGCCGTCCTGGAGCGGGACGCCGCCGAGTTCGAGGCGCTCGCGACCCAGGGGTCCAACCCCGAGACGGGCCAGCCGTTCGACAACGCCCGCGACCTCCTTCGCGCCGCCCTGCAGTACCGCGTCCTCGCCCCCAACGAGGGCGAGCTCGGGATCGTGGACCAGACCGTCCGCTGGCTGGCCCCCGAGGGGGTGACGGTGCGTCCCGAGGACGACGCCGACTTCCTGTCGGCGATCCTGCCGCTGACGCAGGCGGACCGCACCACGATCGGCACGATGGCCACCGACGCCCACCGCTACCGGTACCTCGTCGTGCCGGTGGTCTTCGCGGCCACCGGCGAGCGGGCCGCGCTGGTCAGGGTCTTCGACCTCGACGTCGAGTACACCACCATCAACCGCACCTACCGCACGTTCGCGCTGGTGGCGCTCGGGGCACTCCTGCTGGTGGGAGGGGTTACCTGGCTGGCAGCCGGACGCCTGCTGCAGCCGGTGTCGTGGGTCCGTCGGACGGCCGAGGCCATCGGTTCCGACGATCTCAGCCAACGCATCCCCCTGCGGGGCCGCGACGACCTGACCGCCCTCACCGTGACCGTGAACAGCATGCTCGACCGGCTCGAGGCAGCCGTCCGCGACCAGCGAACCCTCCTGGATGACGTCGGGCACGAGTTGCGGACGCCACTCACCGTCGTCCGCGGCCATCTCGAGCTCATGGACGCCGCCGACCCCGACGACGTGGTCACCACCCGCGCCCTCGCCCTGGACGAACTCGACCGGATGCGGCTCCTGGTGGATGACCTCCTCCTGCTCGCGACGGCGGCCCGCCCCGACTTCGTGCGGCCCGTCCCCACCGACATCGGCCGCCTCACCGATGAGACCCTTGAGAAGGCCCGGGCCCTCGGCGTCCGCCGCTGGCACCTCGACGCGCTGGCCGACGTCGAAGCCGTGGTCGACCCCAACCGTCTCACCCAGGCCTGGCTGCAGCTGGCCGCCAACGCCGTGCAGTACTCGGCCGCGGGGTCCACGATCGGGCTCGGCAGCAGCGCGGACGGCCGTGAGCTGCGGCTCTGGGTGCGCGACGAGGGCGTCGGGATCGCGCTGGAGGACCAGGAGCACGTCCTGGAACGGTTCGTCCGCGCCTCCGACCGGCCCCCGGACGCCGGGGGCGTGGGCCTCGGGCTGGCGATCGTGAACTCCATCGCCCGCGGCCACCACGGCCGTGTCGAGATCGCCTCGGCCCCCGGCGTGGGCAGCACCTTCACCCTCGTCGTCCCCCTGACCGCCCCGACGACCCCCGGGAGGGAACCATGAGCCAGATCCTGATCGTCGAGGACGAGGCGCGCATCGCGTCCTTCATCGCCAAGGGCCTCAGGGCCGCCGGGTACGCCAGCCGCATCGAGTCGTCGGGGGCCGCGGCCGTCCACCTGGCATTGAGCGGCGATTTCGACCTGATGGTCCTCGACGTCGGACTGCCCGACATCGACGGTTTCGCCGTGCTGGAACGAGTCCGCGGGCAGGGATCGCCGATCCCGGTGATCATGCTGACCGCCCGGTCCTCGGTCGTGGACACCGTCGCCGGGCTCGAGGGCGGGGCCGACGACTACATGTCGAAGCCGTTCAGCTTCGAGGAACTGCTGGCCCGCATCAGGCTCCGCCTGCGCCCGGACCCCCTGGGCGACGCCGCCCTGCTCACCCACCGGGACCTGAGCCTGGACCTGCGGACCCGGCGCGCCACGGTCGCGGGTCAGGATGTCGACCTGTCCGCGAGGGAGTTCGCGCTGACGGAGACCTTCCTGCGCAACCCGGGCCAGGTGCTCAGCCGTGAGCAGCTCCTCAGCAGCGTGTGGGGCTACGACTTCGACCCCGGCTCGAACGTGGTGGACGTCTATGTCCGCTACCTTCGCCGCAAGCTCGGGGCCGAGACCATCGAGACCGTGCGCGGCATGGGCTACCGGCTGGCCTGACCTTCGCTGGCCCCATTTCGCCGAGGGCCCGCGTTACGCCCGCCGAGGGCCCACGCTATTCCCGCCGAGGGCCCGCGCTATTCCCGCCGAGGGCCCGCGCTATTCCCGCCGAGGGCCCGCCCTATTCCCGCCGAGGGCCCGCGTTACGCCCGCCGCAACCACTCCTGGCTGAGCGCGAGGCGTTCCAGCGCGTGGTCGCGGGTCGTGCCCGCAATGAGACTGAGGATCACGGCGGCGACCCGCACGCGCAGCGCGGTCGGGTCGACCATCGCCTCGAAGGCCTCGCACCAACGCTCGGTGATCGCCGCGACGTGGGGGTACTGGGTGGGTGCGAGGTCGGGCAGCACGGCGAGGTGTCCCAGGAGGGTGGCGAGGTCGTCCTCGCGGAGGCCGGGGCCGACGGAGTCCACGTCGATCAGGCAGGCCGGAACGCCGTCGGTGACGAAGATGTTGGCCTCATAGAAGTCCCCGTGGGTGGGGACGCGCGGCCCGACCGGCGCGACGGCGAGCAGGGTGTCGATGGCGCCCACGAGCGAGGCGACCTGGTTGGCACGTTCGGGCAGGACGGCGGCCGCGGCCGCGCCGTGGAAGGACGCCCGGGCGCTCCACGCCGGGCGTTCACGCAGCGCGAGAGCCTCGGCCGGGAGCCGGTCAAGCAGGGCGACCAGGGACTCCGGCGACGGCAGGGGTCCCCCGGACGCAGCATCGACGAGGGTCCGGGCGAGCGAGAGCCCCTCGCACGCCTGCGTGACGATGACGCCTGCCGCTGGCACCGTGACAAGCCTGGGCCCCAGCACGGCGTTGTCCAGGAGTCGCTGCCGCTCGACCAGCGGGGGCGACTTCTCGGGGCGAACCACCTTGACGAACGCGGTCGTGCTTCCGAGGCGGGCTCGCAACACCGCCCGGCGCAAGGGGCGGTAGCCCACCGTCTCGAGGTCGGCCACCTCTCCGGGCGCCGCCCCGAGCCAGGCCGCGACGGTCGCAGGGTCGCAGGCCGCCGGGAGCCCCGGTAGACGCGGGTCGTCGGGGTGGCGCCAGACGCTCACCGAGAGCCCCTCCCGCGTGAGGGTGGCGACTCGCCCCTCAACCTCGGCGGTCGTCGCCACCAGGTACTCCCTGGCTGCCCCGTCCGGGGTGGGGTAGGTCACCTCGTAGACCACGCTGGTCTCCGCGCCGGGACGGTGGCGCACGGCGTCCACCCGGAACCCGAAGCCGGGCAGGCCCCCGCCGCCGGTGAGGGCGGCCTGGAGCAGAGGGCCTGCCTCGGGTCCGGTGAGGAGGTCCAGCGCCTCCCGCTCGGTCCCGCCTGCCATCACGGGCTGTCTGCCGAGGGGGCCGAATCGGCGCTCTGCGCGCTCTGGGCCGACACCGCGCTCTGGGCCGACACCGCGCTCTGGGCCGACACCGCGCTCTGGGCCGACGCCGCGCTCTGGGCCGACGCCGCGCTCTGGGCCGACGCCGCGCTCTGGGTGTTGTCGGCCAGCGGGACCGGCTCGGGGACCGGGGCGCTGACGGTGACGGCGGGCCGGGATTCGGGTCCTCCGGGAGAGGCCGTCGCCCACGCGGAGCCGGCCATGACGCTCAACCCGAGCGCCCCGGTGATCGCCCAGGCTGTCGTGGACTTGGAGAGCTTCATGCGATTGCCTTTCCGTTGTTCGATACCACGATTCAACCCGGCCGCCGTGAGACCCCGAGGAGCCGACCATGAGAGTCCTCTCATCGTGGCGCACAATGGCCCGGTGGCGTCCTTCCGCAAAGCCCGCGCCGACGCTCCTGCCGGCTTCTTCGAGGTCGAGGCCGCCGGGCTGCGCTGGCTCGCGGCCGCGGACGCCGTGCGCGTGGCCGGCGTCCTCGCGGTGGGGCGCGACCACATCGAGGTCGAGCAGTTTTCGAGCGTCCCGGCCACCCGACAGGCCGCGGAGGTCTTCGGCCGCGACCTGGCTCGCCTCCACGACGCGGGAGCCACGGGTTTCGGCTCCCCACCGGACGGTTGGATCGGCGACGGATGGATCGGCGACGCCCCGCTCCCCCTGCACACCGAACCCACGTGGGGAGCCTTCTACGCCCTACATCGCGTGTGGCCCTACGCACGCTCCGCCGACGCCCGCGGCGACCTCCCCGCCGGCGGGCTCGCCGTCATCGAGAAGTTGTGCGAACGCCTCGAGTCAGGCGGCTTCGACGACCCCGCCCCACCGGCGCGCCTTCACGGCGACCTCTGGTCGGGCAACGTGCTCTACACCTCCGAGGGTGCGGCGCTGATCGACCCGGCTGCTCACGGCGGGCACCGCATCACCGACCTCGCCATGCTCGCGCTCTTCGGCTCGCCGCACCTTGGGGTGGTCCACGCCGCCTACGCGGAGGCGTCCGCCCACCTGCCGGACGGGTGGCGCGACCTCATCGCCCTTCATCAGGTGCACCCACTGCTGGTCCACGCAGTCCTGTTCGGGGGCTCCTACGGAGCGCAGGCCGTCCAGGCCGCACGGCACGTGCACGGGTCCATCCTGCCGAGGGTCAGCCGATGAGGTTGGGCAGCGTCGACAGGAGCGCGATGGGGTAGTCGTACTGGCCCGACCAGAGTCGGAGCGTATCCTTCGCCACGCTCAGGCCGGGTGTCCGCGGGCGTAACGCAGGCCCTCGGCGGACGTAACGCAGGCCCTCGGCGGACGTAACGCAGG
>CAZZGU010000193.1:0-2638 GCA_964653755.1 uncultured Nigerium sp.
AGCTTGATCTCCGGGTCGATGCCCGCCAGGGCCTTCAACGAGTCCAGCAGCATGGCCGAGCTCGCTCCCAGCAACGCCGAGGTCTTGCCGGTCACGATCCGACCGTCGGGCAGCTCGATCGCCGCCGCCGGGCCCCTCGTGCGCTTCTCGACCCGCAACGCGGGGACCACGACGGGACGGTCCTCGCGCGTGATGCCGAGCTTGCTCATCAGGAGCGCGATGCGGTCGGACTCGGTGGGTTCCAACTCCTCGCGCCGCTCGTGGACGAGCGCCTTGTAGAACCGCCGGATGACCTCCTGTCTGGACGCCTCCCTGCAGACCTCGTCGTCGCTGATGCACGTCCCTGCCATGTTGACGCCCATGTCGGTCGGCGACCGGTACGGGGACGCGCCGAGGATCTGCTCGAACAGCAGTTTCAGAACCGGGAACACCTCGACATCGCGGTTGTAGTTGACCGCCTGAACGCCGTAGGCCGCCAGATGGAACGGATCGATCATGTTGACGTCGTCGAGGTCGGCGGTGGCGGCCTCGTAGGCGATGTTGACGGGGTGGTCCAGAGGGAGGTTCCAGATCGGGAACGTCTCGAATTTGGCGTAGCCGGACGCCACTCCGCGCTGATGATCGTGGTAGAGCTGCGACAGGCAGGTGGCCATCTTGCCGCTCCCGGGCCCCGGGGCGGTCACGACGATGACGTCGCGCGTGGTCTCGACGTACTCGTTGCGCCCGTAGCCGTTCTCGCTCACGATCAGGGCGATGTCGTTGGGGTAGCCCTTGATCGGGTGGTGGCGGTACACCTTCAACCCCAGCTTCTCGAGCTTGCGCTTGAACGCCTTGGCCTGGCGGTTGTCGTCGGTCAGGTGGGAGATGACGACGCTGCCCACGAGGAGCCCGTGCGCGCGGAACCCGTCGATGAGCCGCAGGACGTCCGCGTCGTACGGGATCCCGAGGTCGGCTCGCACCTTGTTTCGCGCCAGGTCGAGGGCGCTGACCACGACGACGATCTCGAGGTCGTCGGCGATGGTCTTGAGCATGGCGATCTTGTTGTCCGGGGTGAAGCCGGGCAGCACGCGCGCGGCGTGCATGTCGTCGAACAACTTGCCGCCCAGTTCGAGGTAGAGCTTCCCGCCGAACTGGCGCCGCCGCTCGTTGATGTGCTCCGACTGCAGGGCGAGGTACTTCTCCCGGTCGAACCCGATCCTGTGCATTCCCTGACCCCTCCCGAACCCCCGGCGGATCGTAGCGTGTCGGGGCCGGCTCCTAGGCTGTGGCCATGATCGACACGGTGGCGGTCCACGGCTTCAGGTCGCTGCGCGACGTCGTGGTGAACCTGGGCCGCATCACCGTCGTGACGGGCGCGAACGGGTCGGGCAAGTCGAGTCTGTACCGCTCCCTCGGGCTGCTCGCGGGGACGGCCAGCGGGGAGCTGATCCGCACCCTCGCCGCCACGGGCGGCCTCGCGTCGGTGCTGTGGGCGGGGCCCGAGCACGTGTCGGGCGCCATGAAGCGCGGCGAGGTGCCCGTCGAGGGCACGGCCGGACGCCGCAAACCCGTCAGCCTGATGCTGGGCTTCGCCGGCCCCGAGCTCGGGTACCTCGTCGACGTCGGCCTGCCGCAACCGAGCCTGACCATGTTCGCGCGGGATCCCGCGGTCAAGCGGGAGGCCATCTTCGGCGCCCCCCTCCTGCGACCCGCCTCGCTGCTCGTCCGTCGGGAGGGCGGGCGCCTGCTGGTTCGTGACCCGGACGGTTGGCGCGAGGCGGCGTCCGGGCTGCCACAGCAGACCAGCATGCTCAGCGAGATCGCGGATCCCCACGCCTACCCGGACCTGTTCGCGGTCCGGCAGCAGGTGCGGTCGTGGCGTTTCTACGACTCCTTCCGGACCGACCCCCTCGCTCCGGCGCGCCAGGCGCAGGTGGGCACGTGGACGCCGGTGCTCGCCCCCGACGGCTCCGACCTGGCGGCGGCCGTCCAGACCATCCTGGAGTCATCGCGTGCCGGCGCGTTCGCGGGGGCGGTCGCGCGGGCGTTCGAGGGGGGCCGCGTCGACGTCGCCGAGGCGGGTGGCCGGTTCGAGGTGCGCTTCCACCAACACGGGCTGTTGCGACCCCTGCAGGCGGCAGAGCTCTCCGACGGGACCCTGCGGTTCCTGCTGCTGGCGGCCGCCCTGTGCAGCCCGCAGCCCCCGGGGTTGTTGGTACTGAACGAGCCCGAGACCAGCCTCCACCCCGAGGTTCTGGGCGGACTCACCGACCTCATCGCGGACGCGGCGCGTGGCACCCAGGTCATGGTGGTGAGCCACTCGACCCGGATCGTGGATGCCCTCGCCGACGCCCACGGCGACGACCTGGTCCACCACGAACTGCGCCGCGACACCGGCGAGACCGTGATCGCCGACCAGGGGCTGCTGACCCGTCCGCGCTGGGAGTGGGGCCACCGCTGACCCACGCGGACGCCTGCCTCGCGGACGCCTGCCTCGCGGATTCCTGCCTCGCGGGCGCCGACACGCAGGTTCCTGCCTCGCGGACGCCTGCCTCGCGGACGCCTGCCTCGCGGGCGCCGACACGCAGGTTCCTGACAATCGCGCTTGTTCCAGAACCAACGCGATTGTCAGGAATGTGAGTGTCGCGGCCACACGGCC
>CAZZGU010000193.1:2738-4987 GCA_964653755.1 uncultured Nigerium sp.
ATGATGGGGACATGATGGGGACATGAGGATCTCCCTGATCACGGTCGGCACCCGCGGCGACGTCGAGCCGATGGTGGCACTCGCGCTGGTGCTGGCTGAGCGCGGCGCCGATGTCACCCTGGCGGCGCCCACCGACCTGCGCGGGCTCGTCGAAGGGTTCGGCGTGCGGTACGCGCCCCTGCGGGCCGACTTCCTCACCCGCGCCCAGACCCCGGAGGGCATGGCGGCGCTCAAGGGCGACCCGCGGGCCGGGCTGCGCCTGCTGCGCGAGGTCCGGCCGGCCATGCGACAGGTCCTTGAGGACGCCCGCGCGGCGGCCGAGGGCGCGGAAGCCATCGTGTTCCACCCCAAGGCGCTGGCCGGCCGGCACCTGGCCGAGGCAGGGGGCATCCCGGGGTTCGTGTTCGCGGCGGTGCCGCTGGTGTGCCCGACGGTCGCATTCCCGGCGCCGGCGACCGTCCCGTTCGACCTCGGGCCCCTCAACCGCGCGACGTACGCGCTGGCGTCCGCGGCCGAGGGCGTGTTCGCCCGCGAGGTCGCCGACTGGCGGCGCGGCCTCGGCCTCACGACCAAGGCGCGCCGCGGCGTCCGGATGGCCGGCGAGCGGCGGCTGCCGGTGCTCCACGCGCACTCGCGGCACCTGGTGCCGCGGCCCGACGACTGGGACGTCGACGCACACGTGACCGGTTTCTGGACGATCCCGTCGGAGCACCTGCCGCCGCTGGCGCCGGAGCTGGAGGAGTTCCTGGCCGCTGGCGAGCCGCCGATCGCGGTGACCTTCGGCAGCATGGGGGTCGCGCGCGCGGACGCCGTGGCCCAACTGGCCGCGGACGCCGCGCGTGCCGTCGGGCGGCGGGCGGTGCTGGTCGGGCTGCCGGAGGTGGCTGGCGACGACGTGGTGAGCGTCGCGGGGGCGCCGTTCGGGAGGCTGTTCGTGCGCTGTGCGGCGACGGTCCACCACGGGGGCGCCGGGACGACCGGGGCGTCGCTGCTGGCGGGGCGCGCGGCCGTCATCGTCCCGAACGGGATCGACCAGCCGTTCTGGGCACGCCGCGTCGAGGAGGCGGACGCCGGCGTCCGGCTGCGCCTGCGGGGGTTGGCGGCCGATCGGCTGGCGGCGGCGTTGGAGCGAGTGCTGGACCCGAACGTCGTGGCCCGCGCCGTCCGTCTGGGCGAGGCGATGCGCTCCGAGCGGGGGGCCGAGGCGGCCGCGGAGCTGGTCCTGGGGTGAACGCGTTCAGCTGCTGACGCCGGGGGGCGCCTCCAGGTGAGTTCAGGCGTGCCCCTGCAGGTCCTGCGCTCGCCGCAGCCCCGCCTGCAGCGACTCGCCCACGTTCGGGCGGGCGGCGAACACGTTGTCGGCCCCGAGACTGTCGAGGGCGCCGGTGTTGCGAAGCTGGGCGAGCAGGCGCTCGTTGAGTCCGGTGAGGATCAGGTGGCTCCCGACGGCCGCGAGGCTGTCGTGATAGCGCGTGATGGTCCGGATGAATGTGCTGCCGAGTTCCTCCTTGCCGCGCAGCCGCAGGACGACGACGGAGCCGGTGGCGGTCGGCGTGACAGCGGGCAACTGGCTCTCGAAGACGGCGGCTGAGGCGAAGAACAGGCTGCCGTACGCCGTGAGGACAACCACCTCGCCCGCGGGGAGTTCGGTCGGAGGGTCGATCTCGGTGGGGAGCGGCGAGCCCGGCGTGAACGTCCAGCGCTTGACGGTCACCCGGTTGGACTGGCGGGCGACGAACAGCACGACGGAGATGGCCACGCCGGACAGAACGGCGTACTGCATCGGCACGAGCAACGTCAGGAGGAAGGTGGTGGACATCACCGTGGCCTGGGTCTTCCCCGTGCGCCACACCATGCGGACCTGGTCGGGCTTGAACGTCCGGACGCCGATCAGCACCAGCAGCGCCGACAGCGAGGGCATCGCGATGTACCCGAAGGCGGGGGCGAGAGCCAGGATCGCCACCACCATCACGGCGGCAGCGGTCAGGTTGGCGTACCGAGAGCGTCCGCCGGCCGCGACCACGAGCGCGGTGCCCGACATGGAACCTCCCACCGGGATCCCCTGCAGGACGCCGGACACGAGGTTGGCGACACCCTGCCCGCGGAAGTCCCCGGACGGGTCGGGGTAGCGGCCGTCCGGGTTGGGGATCGACTGCCCGATCGCAGCGCCCTGCACCAGGCCGACCAGGGCGAGCGAGGCCGCGGGCACGAGCAGGCTTCCGAACAGCGCGAAGGATGGCCACACGGGG
>CAZZGU010000194.1:0-4981 GCA_964653755.1 uncultured Nigerium sp.
GGCGGGGCTTGACGTCGTCCGCAGTGAGCGCGCGCTTGAGCAGCACGTTGTCCTGGAGGTAGATCTGGCCGACGGTCAGGTAGTTGTTGGCGCGCCACCAGGCGTCGATGGCCGCAACCTCGGCTTCGGTGATGGGAGGCAGTGTTGTCGCTGACATGGGCACAACCTACGGCACCTTCGGAAGCACGCAACGGGCAATTGGCTCAATTGCCGGTCAGTTGCCCTCCGTGGGAGGCCCCGCCGCGCCCGGGCCCTCATCGGCGAACGTCGTCCGTCCGCGGAGTTTCGCCGCCAGTTCGTCGTCGAGATGGTCGCCGATCACCGAGACGATGCCCAGCGCCTGGTGCAGGTGCGCGGGGACGAAGGGGTGGGCGAACAACGAGAGGCTGACGAAGACGCGGTCCCGGACGAGGAGGAACCGCACCCAGCGGGCGTCCGTGTTGAGGTCGCTGAGCACCTCCATGGCGCGCGACCGGCCCTCGACGTCGTGGACGAGCGCCGAGAAGACCAGGACCTCCTGCGCGTCGTTGCTCGGCCGGATGAAGACCATCGTCGAACCCACCCGCAGCGCGAAGTCCCCGTCGTCGTCGCGGACGGGCTCGTGTCCGAGCAGTTGGGTGAGCTCCGCCTCCAACAAGGCATCGAGTTCGGCCCGCGAGGCCGGGAGCACCGCGGTCAGGTCCTCCTCGCCGAAGGGTGACGAGCGCGGGGGCTCCTCGACGGGAGCAGGCGTGAGGATGTCGGCCAGGTGGTCGGGCGCGAGGAACGCCGGGTGCGAGACGCCGTACACGTCCCGGAGCGCGTCGACAGCCGCGTGGGCCAGTGCCCCGGCCTCCTCCTGGTTGCCTTCCATGAGGTGGGCGTCCGGCGCCTCGGACGCCGTCAGCACGACGCGCCCGTCGGCGTGGCAGGCGAAGGAGAGGTAGGGAGTGCGCGCACGCCCGTCCGTGGCGAGGGGGCCGATGGACAGGCGGGCGCCGTCATCCATCACGGACACGACCTCGGCCAAACGGTCGGCGAACCGGTCCCAGGCCTGGGCGGTGCTGCGATCGAAGTCGAATTCGAAGACACTCGGTGAGAGGTTGTCGTCGCTGGTCACCCAGCCAACCTAGCCCCTCTCACGCCAACAACGCCGCGATGACGAAGATGGATCCCATCGAGAGGAACGTCGACCAGAACACCCCGTCGCGGGCGAGGGCCTCCTGGACGCCGTAACGCGTCGCGATCACGAACACGTTCTGGGCGGCGGGCAGAGCGGCGATGACGGTCACCGCGAGCAGGTCATACCGCCCGAGTCCGAACGCCAGCCAGCCGATGGTGAAGGCGATGAGCGGGTGCAGGAGGATCTTGATCGCCTGGATCACCCACAGCTCCACGACGTGCGGGCCCTTGCCGGGCCGGGGGTCGAGCCGCAGGGACGCCCCGAACGAGAGCAGCATCAGCGGCACCGCCATCCCGCCGACCATCGAGATGGGCGTCATGAGCAAGGAGGGCACCTCCACGCCGAGCAGGCGGACGGCCAGCCCCGCCAGGATGCCGACGGTGATGGGGTTCTTGAAGGGCATCGCCACGTAACGCCACGGCGAGAGGGCACGCCCTGCCCGCCGTGCGGCGCGCACGTCCAGCACCGCGAGGCAGACAGGCTGCAGGACCGCCACCTGGATGAGGAGGATCGGCGCCATCCACGTCATGTCGCCCAGGACGTGGGCGGCGACCGGCAGCCCGAGGTTGGCGGCATTGGTGTAGGACGACAGCATGGACCCGATGACCGCGCCGCCGGCCCCCGTCCGGAACCAGGCGGCCCACAGGACGAGGTAGACCGCCGCGGTCGCGAGGATGGCCAGCGCCGACGCCGCGACGGTGGGCGAGAAGACCCGGTCCAGGGAGCTCGTCGACATCAGCGAGAACAGGAGCAGCGGGGACGCCAGCACGAACGCCAGGTTCGCCATGAACCGCTGCCCCGCCGAGGTGACCCCTCCGAGCGCCGCAAGACCCCAGCCCGCAGCGATGACGACCCAGATCGTCACGAACCCGGTGAGCGCCCCCTGCACGACAGGCCATCCTAGCCCCGACGACTACCATGTCTCCGACATGATCAGCACCGACTCGCCCCAGGGCCATCCCCGCCGCAACCACGTCATCGACCTCGCGCGGGCCGCCTCCGTGGCGGTCGTCGTGTTCTTCCACGGCCTGGCCTGGCAGGTGCGCCTCGACGACGGCGTCCCTGCCGTGACACCGTGGGCGGCACCCCCGATCCTGTACCCGCTGACATGGGTGCTCATGGTCATGCCCTTGTTCTTCGTGGCGGGCGGGTTCTCCCACGCCCTCGTCGTCGACCGGATGCACCGTGAGTCGACCGGCTACGGCCGCTACCTCGCCATGCGGGGCCGACGCCTGGTCGGGCCCCTGATTCCGTTCGTCACCCTGGGCGCGCTGGCTGCAACAGCCGGAGCCCTGCTGGGCTGGCCGGACGCCGCCGCCGACCTGAGCCGGCAACTCATGCAATTGCTCTGGTTCATCACCGTGTACCTCGTGATCGTGGCCGCCGCGCCCGCCCTGGTGGCCGCACACGACCGTTTCGGGGGCTGGGGGATGCTGGTGCTCCTCGCGCTGGCCGCAGCAGTGGACGCGTGGTCGTTCGCGGTGGACGACCATGAGGTGCGCAACCTCAACATGCTGCTCGTGTGGCCGCTGGTGCACCAGTTCGGCGTCGCCTATCAGCGGGGCTGGTTCCGGAGCGGACCGCTGCGGAACCCTGTTGCGGCGATCGTGGCCGGCGCCGCGGGAGTGCTCGCGCTCGTGTTCGGGGCGGGCTACCCACCGACCTCGGTGGGGTTCGCAGACCTCACCATCGCGAACGTGCAGCCGCCCACCGTCGCCATGGTCGCGCTCGCGCTCGCGCAGACCGGAGCCCTGGGGTTGCTGGAGCGCAGCGGCGTCCTTGCGCACCCGGCCAGGCCGGTCGTCCGTGCGTTGGGCGTGGCGAACGCCCTTGCGGTCACCACCTACCTGTGGCACATCCCCGTGATCTTCCTGGTCGTGGGCGCGCTGCTCGGGATCTCGCTGGCGATGCCGGCGGTCGCCGGGGTCGCACTCGCGCAACTGACGGTCGCGACCGCCGCGCTCCTGGGAGTCGCCGCGCTCGTACCGCTCATCGCCCTCCTCGACCAGCGCGCCATCCCGCCCCTGGGCGGCCATCAGGACGGCCGACTGGCCGTGGCTGCCTTTGGTTGCCTGTTTGTCGGGACCGGTCTCGTGTGGCTCAATGGAACGGTGCTCCTTCCGGACCACCCCTGGTCCAGCGCCGGCGTCCTCGCCATCTGGCTGGGGTCCTGGCTCATGGTCCGTGCGGCCGACAGCCCGGCCGCGATGCACGAACCGCAGTCAGCGTCGACCTGATCCGGGAGGAACCGCATGGACCCGCGCACGTGGGACGCCCCGTTCGGCCTCATCGTCGGTGCGCTCTTCGTCATCGTGATGCTGCGGGCGAACGGCACCTACTGGCTGGGCCGGCTCCTCGCGGCCGGCGCCCACCGGACGCGGGCCGCGCGGCTCATGGACTCTCCCGGTTACGTCCGTGCCGTCGGGCAGATCAACCGGTGGGGCGCGCCGGTCGTCACGGTGTCGTTCCTGACGATCGGCATCCAGACGCTCGTGAACATGGCCGCCGGCGGGACCCGGATGCCGCTGACCCGCTACTTGCCCGCCGTCACGGTGGGGTGCGTGATCTGGGCGTTGCTCTACGGGACCATTGGGTTGGTGGGGTTCGAGGCCGCACTCCTGCTGTGGCAGACCTCGCCGGTGGTGGCCCTCGTCGTCCTGGGGGTGCTCGCTGCAGGGGCGGCAGGCTGGTTCGTGGTGCGCGCGCGGACGGTCCGCCGCGCGATCCCGACCCCCGAGTAGGACGTCGGCGACGGGCGCGCCCCGGGTTATGATCCGGCCGGGGGTGGACCGGATGATTCTGACGAGCAACGTGACCGACACCGCGCTCATCTTCGAGGGCGGCGGGATGCGCGCCAGCTACTCCTCCGGGTTGGTGGCCACGCTGCTGGGGGCGGACATTCACATCGACTGGGTGGCGGGCATCTCGGCGGGTTCCAGCTGCACCGTCAACTACCTCGCTCGTGACGCAGAGCGGGCCGAACGCGCTTTCGTTGATTTCGCCGCCGAGTCGCAGTTCGGCGGAGTGCGTACCTTTCTCCGGGGCCAAGGCCTGTTCAATGCGCAGTGGATCTACGAGGAGACCGGCCTGCCGGGCGGCGTCCTGCCGTTCGACTTCGCCACGTTCTCGGCGAATCCCGCCCGGTTGAGCATCGGAGCGGTCCACTGTGCCTCGGGAGACACCGTCTCCTGGACCCGTGAGGACGTGACCACCGTCGAAGCCCTGATGAAGCGCGTGCGCGCCTCGTCGACGATGCCCGTCCTGATGCCGCTGACCACGATCGACGGGGAGGACTACGTCGACGGGGCTCTCGGCAGCAGTGGCGGCATCGCCCTGGACGCTGCCCGCGACGCCGGTTTCGAGCGGTTCCTGGTGGTTCTCACCCAACAGCGCGGCTACCGCAAGCGTCCGCCCCGCAACCCGGGGTTCTACCGGCGGTACTTCCGGCAGTACCCGCGGGTCGCCGAGGCGATCCTCACCCGCTGGCAGCGCTACAACGCCACCCTGGATGAACTCGAGCGCCTGGAAGCCCAGGGCCGTGCCTACGTGTTCCGCCCGGAACGGATGACGGTGTCGAACTCGGAAAAGGACGTGCCTCGGCTGCGTGCGAGCTTCGACGCCGGCTACGCGCAGGCACAGCGTGAACTCCCTGCCATGCGCGACTTCCTCGGTCTCTGAGCGCCGGGCGGTCGCTCCCGGGTGGAGCCCCAGGGACCGGACCTCGTCCTGTCCTTGAATCATCCGTCGATCTGGGTTCTGCAGCGCCCGGGGTGGCTGAAGCTTCTTGTGGGGGGGCTGGGCGGGGGGTATAATCGTACA
>CAZZGU010000195.1:0-4966 GCA_964653755.1 uncultured Nigerium sp.
CGCGGCGTCCCCTGACCAGCAGCGACCCGCTGGTGGACGTCATTGCACTGCCCTTCAACTCCGGTGTCAGCCACGGCCGCAATGCCGCCCTCGACGCGGTCACCACCCCCTATGTGCTGGTGGCTGACGACGACATGGTCTACACCCGGGCAACCAACTGGGCCGCAGCACTCGACTACCTCGCAGACCACCCCGAGGTGGACGCGGTCGCTGGCATCCAGGTCGAACTGCCGCGCTGGTACACCAACATCTTCAACGACGAACCGCTGTTCGCCGGGCATGCCGAACCGCTGCGTCCCGATGGCGAACTGATCGACGGGCTACCGGTGCGGCTGAAGACCCCGCAGGCCTACCTGGCGCGCACAGCAAGCATCCAGAAGGTTCGCTGGAACGAGCAGCTGCGCATGCTCGACCACTCGGACTTCTTCTCCCGCGCGGCGGGCACGCTGGTTTTCGTGCAGGCGATGGGTATCCCGGTCTTCCACGCCCGGACGCCCTGGAATGCGACCTATACCCGGCACCGGGAGGACACCGGGGCCGACAAGCAGATGCTGGGCAAGCTCTGGTCGAGCGCTGCCCGGGGTGAGGGCTAGACGAGCTTGCGGTCGGTCGCCCACTTGGTGAGCTGGTAGCGGTTGCTCAACTGCAGCTTGCGCAGCACGCTCGAGACGTGGGTCTCGACGGTCTTGATCGAGATGAACAGCTCGCGGGCGACCTCCTTGTAGGAGTAGCCGCGGGCGATCAGCTTGAGTACCTCGCGCTCGCGCTGGCTGAGCCGGTCGAGGTCCTCGTCAATGCTCGTCACCTCGATCGTCCCCGAGAAGGCGTCCAGGACGAATCCAGCCAGGCGGGGACTGAACACCGCGTCGCCGTCGGCGACCCTCCCGATCGCCTCGACGAGTTCTGGCGCTGAGATGGACTTGGTCACGTAGCCCCGTGCGCCCGCCCGGATGACCCCGATGACGTCCTCGGCGGCGTCCGACACCGACACCGCGAGGAACCGCACGTCGGGCTGGGAGGGAAGGATCTGCCGGATCACCTCGACGCCACCGCCGCCCGGCAGGTGGACGTCGAGGAGGACGACATCGGGCCGCGTGCGCCCGATCGCCTCCACCGCCGTGGCGACGTCTTCGCCTTCCCCCACGATGGTCACGTACGGTCCGATGTCGTGCCGGACGCCGCTGCGGAACATCGCGTGGTCGTCCACGAGCACGACCCGGGTCTGCCGACCGGCTCCTGGCGTGGCCATTTCGTTGGTCATGTCCTCATCTCCAGTCTCACTTCGGTTCCCCGCTCGGGGTCGGACCTGATCGTCGCCGTCCCGTGGTGGCGGCGCATGCGATCCATGATGCTCCTCCGGATGCCCAGCCGGTCGTCGGCGATGTCCGTGGTGTCGAACCCCCGGCCGCGGTCGCGCACGAAAACCTCCACCGCGCCGTCGGCAACCTCAGCGTAGACGTCCACCAGAGCGACTCCAGAGTGCTTCGCGGCGTTCACCATGGCCTCGCGGGCCGCCTTCACCAGTTCGGACAACCCCGGGCTCAGGGGGGCGTCGCCCACGCTGACGCACTCGACGCTGACGGGGAAGTCGTCCTCGACCTCCTGCGCCGCGGCCGTCAAGGCGGCGCGGAGGGTGTCCGAAGGCTCCTCGACACCGTAGAGCCACTGCCTCAGCTCCCGCTCCTGCCGTCGAGCCAACCGGACGACCTCGCGCGGGTCGTCCGCCTGGCGCTGGATGAGAGCCAGCGTCTGAAGGACCGAGTCGTGAAGGTGAGCGGCCATGTCGGCGCGGGCGTCCGACAGCAGGCGTGCCTCCCGTGCAGCCGTCAGGGCCCGCCGCACGCGGACCAGCCAGGGGGCCGCCAGCAGGCCCAGCCCGGCCACCGAGAGCGCGATCACCACCAGCGTGCGCGCGAGATCACCCAGCCCCGGGAGCGCCGCAACGGTCAGGCCGATCGCCACCCCGAGGGACACGACGCCCACCCCGAGCGCGAGCACGGTCGTCCAGTGCGCCACGAGAGGTGCCACCCAGCGGCGCCACCCCGAGGAATCGGCGCCGTCCCGGGTTGAGACATGGTCCGCCTGCCACCAGACCGGAGCGACACCAACGACAACGAGGGCAGCGACCAGGAGCCACGTCAACTCGAGGCCCCACCCAGCCATCTGGATCAGCCACGTCAGTCCACCACCGATCATGGCCAGCGCCAGCGCCTGCCCGGCCTCGGCCGTCAGCGATCCCCGGCGCTCGGCGGCGCCAGCAGGCCGCCGGCCCTGGCGACGCGCGGCGTCCAAGCCCGGTGTGGCGGACGCCGCGGGCTCCCGCGGGAGAACGAGCCATAAACAGAGGTAGACGGCGACCCCAAGGGCGCGCCAGGAGGCCAGCACGACAAACACTGCGCGATACACCACCGCGGGGACGCCGGTGTGGTCGGCGAGTCCGGCGCAGACCCCGCCGAACCAACCCCGGTCGGGGGCGCGGACGACCCGGCGCGGGGCGCCGTACTCCGGCTCCCCGAGGCGCTCCGGAAGGGTCATGGTTCCAGCCTAACGGGGGGCTCCGACAGTGCTTGGCGCCCCGGGCCTCCTCAGGGGATCTCCCGATGGCCCGGACCGGCCCGTGGGGGGAGACTGGGGAGCATGACGAACGAGCCCGCCCTGCGCCGCGACCGGCGCGACGCCTTGTTCGCAGGCGTCTGCTCGGCCCTGGCCCGGACCTGGGACATCGATCCCCTGCTGGTTCGCGTCGGCTTCGTCGTCCTCACCCTCCTCACCGGCGGTTTCGCCCTGGCCGCCTACTTCGTGTTGTGGGCTCTCATCCCGGCGACCGGCGGCCGGGCCGGCTCGGTCCGGCAGTTTGCGCCGCTCGCCCGCACCTGGTCCGACCCCATCGTCATCAAGGCAGTGCTCCTCGCCGCGGTCGTGCTCGGAGTTGCGTCCACCGGCGTGGGGGCTGGCGCTCTCATGATCGGCGTCATCACCCTCCTGATCTTCCGCTTCGGGCTCGTCGGCCGACGCAGCCCGTCCCCGGCCCCGGACGCCGACGCTCCGCTGCCCCAGCCGCGAACGGAGTTCGAGCGGGCCGCCCTGGCTTGGCAGCAACGCGTCGACAACGTCGCGTCGGGCCGCCCCGCCGACTGGGTGCCGCCGACCTACTTCACCGATCCGGATCCCATGGGCCTCTACGCCCCGGGACGCCCTTCCACCCGCCGCCGTGACAACCGGGCCTGGCTCGGCGTGGGCGTGGGCCTGGGCATCTCGTCGGCGAGCCTGGCCGGTCTGGACGCCGTGGGCGTCGCGGTCCCCCCGCTCGCGTGGGCCTCTGCCACCCTCGCCGTCCTGGGGCTCGCGCTGGTCGCGGTCGCCCGTCCGGGCCGGGCAGCGCGCGGGCGTCCGTTCGGCCTCGTGACCGCCACCGTCGTCGTGGGCCTGGCCACCGTGGGTCAACTTGCGGGCGACGTCGCCGCCCCGATGGTCGCCCCCACGGCACCGCAGGCCTACACCGCAGCCACCCTCCCGACGCGCCAGCACGTCGACCTCGGCTCGTCCACGGTCGACCTCTCCGGGGTCACCCTCTCGGAGGACCGGACCCTGGAACTCACCGTCGACGTCGGCGACCTCACGGTCGTGCTCCCCGAGCGCGGCAACGTGATCCTCGACCACAGTGTCGACATGGGCGCGGTCCAGGTCGCGACCGAACCGGCGCAGGAGGGCATGGATCTGACCGGTCGGTGGGAGCGAGCCGTCGATCCGGACGCCCCCGTCCTCACGCTGCACGTCTCCGTCGACGTCGGCCGGCTGACGGTGGTGGAGCCGTGAGGCCGCGCACGGACGCCACGGCACTGATCGTCGGCCTGGTCGCCCTCATGGTCGCAGCCCTCGGCCTGTGGTCCTCCTTCGGTACCGTGAACTGGTCGTGGGTCGGCGTGGCCGTCCCGCTCGGCCTGGTGGCCCTCGGGCTGCTCGGGCTGTCCCTCTCCCGCAAGACCTGAACCCTCAAAGTCCCGACCGGTCCCGCACCGCCAGGACACCCCGAGTCCCGAACCCTCAACGAAAGGAACACATCATGGCCACCACGCCCCTGCGCAGGAGCACGACCGACAAGTACCTCGGCGGCGTCTGCGGCGGCCTCGCCGCCACCTTCAACATGGACCCGAACATCGTCCGCATCCTGTTCGTCCTCGCGGCGATCTTTCTCCAGCCCATCGGCTGGATCGCCTACGTCGCGCTCTGGCTGCTGCTGCCCACGGACGACGGCGGCCCGAGCGGGTTGACCGCTCTGATGCGGCAGTTCCAGTCCCCCCAGAAGTAGGACTGTCCGCGCCGCCTCAGGCGGGGGCCGGGCAGGCCACCTGCCCGGCCAACCGCTCCAGGAGGGCCCAGACCAGCAACACGATCGCCAGGCCGGCCAGCCACGGCTGCACGGGCGCGAAGTACGTCAGCGCCCCCGAGTAGCCGAGCGCCAGCAGGGCGATCTTGTTGCAGACGGGGCACCCGATCGCGAACCACGCGAGCGCCGTGCCCGCCATCCCGACCAACGACTTCCGCTCGTCCGGGTCGGACGTGACCTCGTCCGGCGCGTCCCCGGGGACGCGGACGTAGGTCCCCACCAGCAGCCCCGTCAGCAGTGCCGTGACCACCCACACGGGGTAGTTCCAGACCGCCGGCGTCACATCGCGCCGGAACAGGCCGTTGGGGATGAGCACGGTCGCGACCCCCAGCAGTGCCAGCGTCCCCGCCGCCGCCAGGAGCGCCACGAGCCAGTGCCGCGGCGTCCAGAGCCGCAGCGCCCGTCCTGCCAGGTTCACCTTGTCTCTCACCCCACCAGTGTGCCATACCCCCGGGGGTATCACCGTGGCACGACGTGCCGGTGGCCGACGACACCGCCGAGGCCACCTCGCCACCCCGGACGGACGCGGCGTCCGGCTCGTGGGCTGCTACCACGTCAGCCAGCAGAACACCTTCACCG
>CAZZGU010000196.1:0-4902 GCA_964653755.1 uncultured Nigerium sp.
TCGGCGTACGCGTTCTCGACCGAGAACTGGAAGCGCTCCCCCGACGAGGTGCGCTGGCTGCTGGGCTTCAACCGCGATGTCATCCACCGGCGCCGCGACCAGCTCAACGACCTGGGCGTCCGGGTCCGGTGGGCCGGCCGACGGCCCAGGCTGTGGCAGAGCGTCATCCGGGAACTGGAGGAAGCCGAACGGATGAGCCGCGACAACGACGTGATGACGTTGCAGTTCTGCATGAACTACGGGGGCCGCGCCGAGATCGTGGACGCCGTGCGCGCGCTGGCGCGCGAGGTCGCCGCCGGGCGGGTTGACCCGGACCACATCACGGAGAAGAGCATCCGGCGCCACTTCTACGCCCCCGAGGTCCCGGACGTGGACCTGTTCATCCGCAGTTCGGGCGAACAGCGCACCTCGAACTTCATGCTCTGGCAGTCCGCCTACGCCGAGATGGTGTTCTCCGACCGGCTGTGGCCGGACTTCGACCGCCGCGACCTGTGGCGGGCCATCGAGGTCTACGCGCGGCGGGACCGCCGGTTCGGCGGAGCAGTGCCCAACCAGGTCACCTGACGTGGCCCGGACCGTCGGCCGCTACAGCCCCCTGCTCGGGACGGTCGTCGAGATCCGGGTGGACGCCCGACACCCGCGTCCCCTCGAGGACGCGGTGGTCGCAGAACTCGTCAGGCTCGAGGCCGTGTTCTCGGTCTTTCGATCCGACAGCGAGCTGTCACGCTGGCGGACGGGGTCCGTGACTGCCTCGGGCAACCTGGTGGCCGTGCTGGCCGAGGCCGAGCGCCTGTACCGGTGTTCCGGGGGCGCCTTCCACCCGGCGGCGGGCGGGTTGCGGGAGCGCTGGCTGCGGGCCGAGGCGACGGGGGCCGTCCCCTCGCCGGACGAGATGGCGGCCCGGGCCGCGGCGACGCCGCTCCCGTTCCGGGTCCGCGACGGCCGGGTCGAGCAAACGGCCGACTGCAGCGGCGTTGACCTCAACGCGATCGCCAAGGGCTACTGCGTCGACCGCGCGCTGGCGGCGGGCCTCGCCCTCGACCCCAGCGCAGCGCTCGTCGTCAACGCGGGGGGCGACCTGGCGCACCGGGGCTCGCCCGGCGTCCGGGTCGGGGTGGAGGACCCCCTGGACGCGGTCGACAACGCCCGACCGCTGGCACGCGTGCACGTGATGAACCGCGCGCTGGCGACGTCCGGGCGCTCGCGGCGGGGGTTCCGCGTCGGCGGGACGTGGTTCGGGCACGTGATCGACCCTCGCACCGGGTGGCCGAGGGACGAGATCGCCTCGGCGTCGGTCCTCGCCCCGAGCACGCTCGCCGCGGACGGTCTGGCAACCGTGATCGCGGTGGCCGGACCGGCGGCGGCCGTCGCGTGCGCGGCTGAGGGGCCGATCGACTGGCTCGTGGTCGACGCACGGGGGCAGGTGACGGTGCCGACCGGCACCGCCTTCGAAGTACTGGCCGAGTCAGGCGAGCAGGAGCGCCGCGACCCCGGCGACGCTGCCGATCGCCAGGAGCGCCAGCGCCGTCCGGCGGCGGCGCGGAATGAGGACGCCGAGCAGCAGTCCCGTCAGTGCCACCAGGGCCAGGACGACGGCAGCAAGGTCGATCGCGAGCCGCCAGACGTCTGAGCTGTGGCGGCCCATGTGGAGGTCGTTGGCCACCGCGACAAGGCCGTGCCGGGTCGAGGTCAGCGTGAAAGACCCCGCGCGTGTATCGAACGTCACCGTGTCCGCAGAGCCAGGACCCTGGTAGGCGATCCGGCCCTCGCTGCCGTCGAGGCCGTGGTCGGTGACCTCCCCGCGCGCCCCGAGTTCACTGCGCAGGTACTCGCTGGCCGCGAGGAAGTCCACCTCGCCCGTCACCGGCCAGGTTCCGGGCAGAGTACCGGTGACGGTCGTGACGGTGGGTTCCTGGCCGAACGTCCAGTCCTGGTGGTTCAGGGTGAGACCGGTCACCGCGAAGAAGAGCACCAGCAGCATGCTCACCATGGACGCCCAGGAATGCAGAAGCCGGGACCAGCGCTGCGCGTTGTTGCGCCGGACGCGGGGCGGCACGGCGGCGTCCGTCATCACAGGGCCGTGAAGGTGGCGGACGCCGCCACGAGTTCGCCGTCCGCCTCGAGGGTCCACTGGCCGCCCGTTGCACCGAGCGAGACCGTCTGGTCGATGATCTGGTAGGGGCCGTGCTCGCGGGCGGACTCGATGTACAGCGTGTAGTCGCCAGCAGGAATCCGGGCGCCCGCGTCGTCGGTGCAGTCCCAGGCGACGTTGTAGGTGCCGGGGGCCCGGGTGGCCGAGGAGACGGTCTCCACCCCACCCGAGGCCTCGAACCAGGCGGCAAGGTCGGACAACCACCGGTCCTCGCCCCCCTGGAGGTGCCACAGGGCGATGGTCGCAACCAGTTCCTCAGCGGCGTCCTCGACCCAGACCGCGATGTAGGGGTTGCGGATCATCCCGCCGCCGGGGCGGCGGGGTCCGGCGTCACCCGAGGTCGCGGAGGCTTCGTACGTGAACGTGACCGTCAGCTTCGCGGATGCCGGGAGTGAACCCGCGTCGGCCGTGCCGACGGTTCCTGTCCGGGGCTGCGTCGACGCCGGAACCGGTGCCAGCACGTCGGCGTCGTCAGTGCCACAGCCGACCAGGGCGACGAGCGACCCTCCGGCCACGGCGCCCAGGAAGGCGCGCCGGGACACGCGGGCGTAACGGTACTCGGGCACGAAATCTCCTCACGTGGTCGGGGCCCAACCCACACGGCGAACCCCACGCGCTGGACGCTAGCGGCCGAGTCTGTGGGTTGGCTGTGCCGCTGCTGTCGGTCAGCCAGCCCGTGGGTGGGTCAGTCTGCGCCGAACTCCATCCCCGAGAAGTTCTGGGCCTCCTCGAGGTCGGGATCGTTGACCACCGCCTGCTGCGCGATGGACCCCGCCGCGCCGCTCTCCAGTTCCCCGACGAGCTCGCGTACCGCTCCTCCCACGAGCCCGATCTGGGCGTACGCCTCCAGGCGGGTGCGCGTGTCGGCGATGTCGAGGTTGCGCATGGTGAGCTGACCGATCCGGTCCACCGGGCCGAAGGCCGCGTCGCCCACGCGCTCCATGGAGAGCTTCCCGGGGTGGTAGGAGAGCGCCGGGCCGTCGGTGTTGAGGAGGGTGTAGTCCTCGCCGCGGCGGAGCCGCAGCGTGACCGAGCCGGTCACCGCGGACCCCACCCAGCGCTGGAGCGACTCGCGGACCATGAGGGCCTGCGGGTCGAGCCACCTGCCCTCGTACAGGAGGCGTCCCAGCTTGCGGCCCTCGGTGTGGTAGGCGGCGACGGTGTCCTCGTTGTGGATCGCGTTGAGAAGCCGCTCGTAGCAGATGTGGAGCAGAGCCATGCCGGGGGCCTCGTAGATGCCGCGGCTCTTCGCCTCGATGATGCGGTTCTCGATCTGGTCGCTCATGCCCAGGCCATGGCGTCCGCCGATGGTGTTGGCCTCGCGGACGAGGTCGACCGCCGAAGCGAACGTACGGCCGTTGATCTGCACGGGAACGCCCTGTTCGAAGGCGATCGTGACCTCCTCGGCCGCGATCGCGACGTCCTCACGCCAGTGCGCGACGCCCATGATCGGCTCGACGATGTCCATGCCGATGTTGAGGTGCTCGAGCCGCTTCGCCTCGTGGGTGGCGCCCCAGATGTTGGCGTCCGTGGAGTAGGCCTTCTCCCGGCTGTCGCGGTAGGGAAGGCCGCGTTCGGCGAGCCACTCGCTCATCTCGGCCCGGCCGCCGAGCTCGTCCACGAAGTCCTGGTCCAGCCACGGCTTGTAGATGCGCAGGCTGGGGTTGGCGAGCAGCCCGTACCGGTAGAAGCGCTCGATGTCGTTGCCCTTGTAGGTCGACCCGTCGCCCCAGATGTTGACGCCGTCGTCCTTCATCGCCCGGACCAGCATGGTGCCGGTCACCGCGCGTCCGAGCGGGGTCGTGTTGAAGTACGTCCGCCCGGCGGAGCGGATGTGGAAGGCGCCACAGGCGAGCGCCACGAGACCCTCGTTGACGAGTTCCGCGGTGCAGTCGACCATCCGGGAGATCTCCGCGCCGTACTCCGCGGCCCGGCCCGGGACCGAATCGATGTCGGGCTCGTCGTACTGCCCGATGTCCGCCGTGTAGGTGCAGGGGATGGCGCCCTTCTCCCGCATCCAGGCGACCGCGACGGACGTGTCGAGACCGCCGGAGAAGGCAAGACCGACCTTCTCGCCGACGGGAAGCTTCATGAGGACCTTGGGCATGGGCGTGATCCTAGCGCCCACCTTCGGGGCCAACCGACCCGATCTCAGAGCCTCCGGCGTCCGGGTCACGGACGCCGGAGGCGTTGCTGAGCGGCTACTCGGGGTGCGCGGCCGACCGGTTGACGGAACTGACCACGGCACGCAGGGAGGCGGTCACGATCGAGCTGTGCCGCCCCACGCCCCACAGGACGCGGGCGTCGTCGCCCTCGCCGATCTCGCACTCCACGTAGGCGGCCGCGATCGCGTCGCCGCCCGCGCTCAGGGCGTGCTCGGAGTAGTCCAGCACCCGCACCGCGTACCCCGTCATGGCCAGGGCGTCCACGAAGGCCGACAACGGGCCGTTGCCCTCCCCGCCGATCTGCTTCTCGACGCCGTCGATCCGGACGACCGCGTCCACGGTGTACGTGCCGTTGTCGGAGCTCGAGCGGTACTGCAGCAGCTCCAGCCGTCCGGGCGCCAGGTACTCCGACTGGAAGATGTTCCACATCTGCTCGGGCGTCACCTCGCCGCCGGCGGAATCGGTGTGGGCCTGGACGACGCGACTGAACTCCATCTGCAGGCGGCGCGGCAGGTCCATGTGGTGCTCGTTCTTCATGATGTAGGCCATGCCGCCCTTGCCGGACTGGCTGTTGACCCGGATGAC
>CAZZGU010000197.1:0-4815 GCA_964653755.1 uncultured Nigerium sp.
GATCGTCACGAGCCCGAAGGAGACGGCACCCTTCCACAGCGACCTCGGCATCTCCCTAGTGTGTCAGGCGTTCCCACTCGGTGGAACCGTGCCAGAGGAGGTCCGTCGCGGCCAGAAGCGCCTCGACGGCAGGCATCTCCCATGCCTCGGACAGGCCCACGCCACCGAGGGCCGACCGCACGGTGGCAGCACGGGACCGCCCTTCGGCGTCGTCCGCGAACAAGGCCGTCACGGCCCGCCAGGGCAACGACGATGCCCGCACGGCGCCGAACTCGGCGGGCTCCGCGGACTCGGCGGCCTTGGCGGAGGTCTCGGCCACCGCGACGAGCCGGACCCCGTGGCGCAGCAGGCCGTCGAGCGAGGCGATGCTCAGCAGCGTGAGGTCGGTCTCCTCCTCGTCGGGGGCACCGAGGCCGAAGGCCGCCAGGAAGGCAGGGGTGGCAGCGTAGCCCGGTCCCGCGGTCAGGGCGCCGCGGTGCACCCACTCCGCCAGCCCGCCCGCGTCCAGGGGTACGAACATCAGCATCCCCTCAGCCTAGGTGCGTCTCGTCACCGCCGCTGTCGGCGCCCTCGGCGAGCAGAACCCGGGCCCTCGGCGAGCGGCACACGGGGTTATCCACAGATTCGCGCCGAGAGGCTCTTGTGGGAGGCGCCGGGGTGGCTCGGGGCGCCACGCTGGTGAGCGTGAGTATCGGTCCGTACCCTGCCCCGCCCCGCACCCGCCCGGAGGCGCTCCGCCTCCTGCCGCCCCTGGAACTCGTGCCCGGGTGGAACGCTCCTCCGCTGCCCCTCGAGGCCGAGGTCATCGCGGAGCCTCCGCCCCCGGTCCCTGATCGGGTCGTCCGGGCCGCGCGCGCCCTGGCGCGTGCCCTCACCGAGGTGCTGCAGGGCCGGCGTCCGCTCCAGCAGGTGGAGTCGATTCTGCTGCCGCGTGTGGCGAGCGCCACGGCGTGGCTGGCGCTCGATTCCTCCGCCGGCCCGGGCCTGCGCCTGCGTTCGGTGCGGACGCAGGCGCCGGCCGACGGGGTCGCCGAAGTGACGCTGGTCTGGGCGGACGGCCGACGCGTCCACGCCGCCGCCCTGCGGATGGAGCTCCGACAGGGCGTGTGGACCTGCGTGGAGCTTGAGGCATCCCTGGCGGAAAGGATCGTCAGGACGGCGAGTGCCGCCTGACGAGCCTCGGCCAGCCCGTTTCAGTGACGCCGGCGCTTCTTCGACCTGGGCGCCTGCGGCCGGGCCCTGTCACGCGGCGGCGGAACGGGGCGGGCTTTCGCCGGCTCCTCCCCGCCGGTCTCGTCGGGGGCGCCGACCGCCGGAGCCTCGGTGGTGCGCACCTGCTGGCCCGTCTCGTCGGGGGCGCTGTAGGAGACGGCCCGGGGCGGCGGTCCACCGAGGCCCTTCGCCCGCAGCGTGTCTGCGACGGACGCCGGCGTCCCGGCTTCGCCCGTGACGACGCCCACGGCGGGCGCCGGGGCGGCCGTCGCACGAGGCCCCACCTGGACCTGCAGGTTGAACAGGTAGCCGACGACCTCCTCCATGAAGGCCTCCATCATGGCGGTGAACATGGCGCCACCCTCGCGCTGGTACTCGACCAGCGGGTCGCGCTGGGCCATCGCCCGCAGCCCGATCCCCTCGCGCAGGTAGTCCATCTCGTACAGGTGTTCGCGCCACTTGCGATCCAGGACCGTGAGGAGGACGCGGCGCTCGAGTTCGCGCATGACCTCGGGGCCGAGTTCCTCCTCGCGCCGGTCATAGGCGGCCTGGACGTCGGCCTCGAACGCTTCGAGGAGCTCGTCCCGGGTCACCTCGTACCCCTCGTCCCCCTCGTAGTCCTCGAGCGCCAGGTCCACGGGGTAGAGGGTGCGCAGTTCCGTCCACAGGCTGTCGAGCTCCCAGTCCTCTGCGAAGCCCTCGGTGTGCGAACGCACCACCTGCTCCACGACCCGGGACGCCGTGGCGCGCAGGCGTTCCTCGACGTCCGCGCCCTCGAGGACCTTGCGGCGGTCCCCGTAGACGGCGTGCCGCTGCCGATTCATGACGTCGTCGTACTTGAGGACGTTCTTGCGCATCTCGAAGTTCTGGCTCTCGACCTGTTCCTGGGCCGAGGCGACCGCGTTCGTGACCTGCTTGTTCTCGATGGGGACGTCGTCGGGAACCTTGAGCACCAGCAACACGCGCTCGATCAGGTCGCCCTTGAACAGCCGCATGAGGTCATCGGCCAGCGAGAGGTAGAACCGGGACTCGCCCGGGTCCCCTTGACGGCCGGAACGGCCGCGCAACTGGTTGTCGATGCGGCGGGACTCGTGGCGCTCCGAACCGATCACATAGAGACCGCCGAGGCCGACGACCTCGTCGTGCTCGTCGGCCACCTGCTTCTCGATGGCCACCAGGGTCTCGGCCCACTGTGCCTCGTACTCGTCGGGATGCTCGACCGGGTCGATGCCGTCGCGGCGCAGGAGTGCGTCCGTCAGGAACTCGGGGTTACCGCCCAGAATGATG
Source organism: uncultured Nigerium sp. (assembly GCA_964653755.1). Lineage (GTDB taxonomy): Bacteria > Actinomycetota > Actinomycetes > Propionibacteriales > Propionibacteriaceae > Propioniciclava. Next base: position 2,500 of record CAZZGU010000197.1, read on the forward strand.
TCGGTGCCGCGTCCCGCCATGTTGGTGGCCACCGTGACGCTGCCCTTACGCCCGGCGAGCGCCACGATCGCGGCCTCGCGCTCGTGGTTCTTGGCGTTCAGGACCTCGTGAGGGACCCCCGCCCGCTTCAGCTGAGCGCTCAGGACCTCCGATTTCGCGACGGACGCCGTGCCGATCAGCATCGGCTGGCCCACGTCATGCCGCGCCACGACGTCGGCGACGATCGCGGCGAACTTCGCCTCCTCGGTCCGGTAGATCAGATCGGGCTGATCGATGCGGATCATCGGCTTGTTCGTGGCGATCGGCAGCACCCCGAGCCCGTAGATCTTCTGGAACTCCGACTCCTCGGTCTTGGCCGTGCCGGTCATGCCGGCGAGCTTGGTGTACATGCGGAAGTAGTTCTGCAGCGTGATCGTGGCCAGCGTCTGGAACTCTTCCTTGATCGGGACGCCCTCCTTCGCCTCCAGCGCCTGGTGGAGGCCCTCGGAGTAGCGGCGACCGATGAGGGTGCGGCCGGTGAACTCGTCGACGATCAGCACCTCGCGCGCCGGGGTGACCATGTAGTCCCGGTCCCGCTTGAAGAGTTCCTTGGCGCGGATGGCGTTGTTCAGGTAGCTGATGAGCGGGGTGTTGGCCGACTCGTAGAGGTTGTCGATGCCCAGGCTGTCCTCGACCAGCGTGATCCCGGGCTCCAGCACCGAGACGGTCTTCTTCTTCTCGTCCACCTCGTAGTGGGTCTCGCGCGTCATCTTGAGCGCGAGGCGCGCGAAGACCGGGTACCACTTGGCGTTGTCCTCGGCGGGGCCCGAGATGATCAGTGGCGTCCGCGCCTCGTCCACGAGGATCGAGTCGACCTCGTCCACGATCGCGAAGTGGTGACCCCGCTGGACGCAGTCATCCAGGGAGAGGGCCATGTTGTCCCGCAGGTAGTCGAACCCGAACTCGTTGTTCGTGCCGTAGGTGACGTCACAGTTGTAGGCCTCACGTCGCTGCGCGGGGGTCATGTGCGCGAGGATCACCCCGACGCTGACGCCCAGGAAGTGGTGGATGCGGCCCATCTGCTCGGACTGGTACTTCGCGAGGTAGTCGTTGACCGTGACGACGTGGACGCCCTTGCCGGTGAGCGCGTTGAGGTAGGACGGCAGCACGGCCACCAGGGTCTTGCCCTCACCGGTCTTCATCTCGGCGATGTTGCACTGGTGCAGGGCGGCCCCGCCCATGATCTGGACGTCGAAGTGCCGCTTCCCCAGGACGCGGCGGGTCGCCTCGCGGACGGTGGCGAACGCCTCCGGCAGGAGGTCGTCGAGGCTCTCGCCGCGCTCGAGACGCTCCTTGAACGCCGGCGTCTGGCCCCGGAGTTCCTCGTCGCTCATCGCCTCGAAGTCGGGCTCGATGAGGTTGACCTGCCGGGCCACGTTCTCCAGGCGCCTGATCTGGCGCCCCTCCCCCATGTGCAGGAGCTTGTCCATGAAACCCACGCGTCTGCCACCTTGTCGTCCGAGGAGTCCGGCGCCTCGCCGTTCGCGGGCGCGCCCGCACCATCTTAGGGGCTGCCCCGCCGCCGAGCCCCCGGTCACGGCTGCGTCACAAAATCCTCGCCGCGTCCACCGGTGGGGACGCCCGTCAGCGAGCCCAGGTCGTGCGAAGATGCACGATGTTCGTACCGAAGTGCCCTGAAATCCAGCCTTTCGAAGGAGGAACCCCCGTGGCTCCCATCCGTTCGTCCCGCCCGCGCGCGATCCTTGCGGCCGCCGCGGCACTGTCCCTCATGACGCTGGCCTCCTGCGCCAGCGGCTCGTCCGCCCCGGCACCGAGCGCCTCGGGTGACGCAGACACCGTCACCCTGATCGCTCCCGGCAAGCTCACGGTGTGCACCCACCTCGCCTACAAGCCGTTCCAGTTCAAGGACGAGACCGGCCAGATCGTCGGCTTCGACGTCGATCTCATGGACGTGGTCGCCAAGGAACTGGGCGTCACGCAGGAGATCATCGACATCGAGTTCGGCCAGATCACCTCGGGTGCCGTGTTCACCGCCAAGAAGTGCGACACCGGCGCTGCCGCGATCACGATCACCGAGGAGCGCGCGAAGTCCGCGACGTTCTCGCAGGGCTACTTCGACGCCACCCAGGCGCTCCTGACCAAGACGGGCTCCGGGATCACGAAGCTCGAGGACATGCGCGGCAAGGTGCTGGCCGTCCAGACCGACACCACCGGCAGGATCTACGCTGAGGAGCGCGCCGCCGAGATGGGCTTCGAGGTCCGGATCTACGACGACATGCCGACCGGAGCGAATGCGGTCCTCGGCGGGACCGTCGA
>CAZZGU010000198.1:0-4779 GCA_964653755.1 uncultured Nigerium sp.
ACCCCGCTCGTCCTGCTGGCGGAGTGGAAGCTGTCCGACACGGTCGGTTCGTGGACCGCCCAGGCGTTCTTCGCGCTCGTCCTGATCCTCGAGGGCCTGTCGGTCTTCGTGTTCACCGCCACCGACGTCCTGCTGTTCTACCTCTTCTTCGAGGCAACGCTCATCCCGATGTACTTCCTCATCGCAGGCTACGGCGGACAACGTCGGGCTTACGCGGCGATCAAGTTCCTCTTGTTCAGCCTCGCCGGTGGTCTGGTCATGCTGGCTTCGGTCGTGGGCCTCTACGTCGTGAGCGCCGAGGCCGGCAACCCCTCCTACCTGGTGAGCGACCTTGCGGCCCTGAACATCTCGGGTGACCTCGGCCGGTGGCTCATGCTCGGCTTCCTCTTCGCCTTCGTCGTGAAGGCGCCGATGGTACCCGTGCACACGTGGCTCCCGGACGCCGCCGAGAACTCCACTCCCGGCACGGCGACCCTGCTGGTCGGCATCCTCGACAAGATCGGCACCTTCGGCATGATCCGGTTCTGCCTCGGACTCTTCGGGGAGGCGAGCACCTGGGTGGCCCCGTTCATGATCTGGTTCGCCGTCGTGTCGATTCTCTGGGGTGCCCTCGGCGCCATGCGTTCTCGCAACCTGATGCGCCTGATCGCCTACACCTCGGTCAGCCACTTCGGGTTCATGGTGCTGGGCATCTACCAGTTCACGACCCAGTCGATGTCCGGCTCGATGTTCTACATGGTCAACCATGGATTCTCGACAGCGGCCCTGTTCCTCGTGGTGGGTTACATGATCAGCCGTCGCGGCTCGGCTGACATCGAGGCGTTCGGCGGCGTCCAGACGCCGGCTCCAGTGCTCTCGGGCGTGCTCCTGCTTGCCGGCCTGTCGGCCCTCGGACTGCCGGGCATGTCGACCTTCGTGAGCGAATTCATGGTGCTGGCCGGGTCGTGGGGCAGGGGACCGATCCTGACCGCCGTGGCCTCCCTCGGCATGGTGCTCTCCGCCGTCTACGTGATGCGCATGTACCAGCGCACGATGACCGGACCCGAGACCGCAACTTCCGCGGAATCCTTCCGGGGTCGCGATCTGACTGGGGTGGAGAAGTTGGTCATGGTGCCGATCATCGGTGTCCTGCTGTTCCTCGGTTTCGTCCCTCAGCCAGCCGTCGGGCTGGTTGAGCCCACCGCCACGGCGGCTCTGGAGTACGTCGGCCAGACCGACCCTGCCCCTCAGGCCGTGAAGGGAGTCAAGTGATGTCGGCCTTGCTGATGCCGTTGCTTCAGATTGCAGCCCCGACCATCGAGTTCAAGCTGCTGGGGCCGGTCCTGCTGGTCTTCGCCGCCGCGTGTCTCGGGGTCATCGTCGAGGCCTTCGTCCCCCGGAGGTTCCGGTTCATCGCCCAGATGGCGCTGGTCTTCGCCTCGACCCTGGCCGGGCTGGGGCTGCTGGTGCTCAACTGGCGTGCCGGGCTGGGCGGACTCATCGCGATGGGGTCCGTCGCCCTCGACGGTCCGACCTACTTCATGTGGGGTTCGCTCCTGGTCTTCGGTCTCCTTGCCTTCATGGTCTTCGGTGAGCGTCGCCTCAACGGTGGTGCCAGCTCGTTCGCGGCGAACGCGGCGACGGTGCCCGGAAGCCTGGCCGAGGCCGAGGCCTCGCAAGCACGACTGGAGCACACCGAGGTTTACCCGCTGGGGCTGTTCGCGCTCACGGGAATGATGGTGTTCCTCGCCTCGAACGACCTCCTCACGATGTTCGTGGCTCTGGAGGTCTTCTCGCTGCCGCTCTACCTGCTGTCCGGGATGGCGCGCCGTCGCCGGCTGCTGTCGCAGGAGGCAGCCCTGAAGTACTTCCTGCTGGGTGCCCTGAGCTCGGGCTTCTTCCTCTTCGGCATCGCCCTCGTGTACGGCTACACCGGCTCGTTCGACCTTCGTGTCATCGACGCGGCCGTCAGCCAGCCGCTCTTCGGGCGCGGTCTCCTCTACGCCGGGCTGGGATTGTTGGCGATAGGCCTCCTGTTCAAGGTGGGCGTGGTCCCGTTCCACAGCTGGACGCCGGACGTGTACATGGGCGCTCCGACGCCGGTGACCGGTTTCATGGCGATCGCCACCAAGATGGCCGCAGTCGGCGCCACCATGCGTGTGTTCTACGTCGCGCTGGGCGCGGAGCGCTGGACTTGGCAGCCGGTGTTCGCCGTTCTCGCGGTCCTGACCATGGTCGTCGGAGCGGTCTCCGCGCTGACCCAGACGGACGTCAAGCGGATGCTGGCCTACAGCTCCATCGCCCACGCGGGTTTCATCCTGACCGCAGTGGTCGGGGCGAGCCAGAACGTGCCTGCCGGGCAGGCCACCTCCGCAGCATCCATCATGTTCTACTTGCTGGCGTATGGCTTCGCCACGATCGGTGCGTTTGCCATCGTGACCATGGTGCGCAACCCCGCGGGCGAGGAGAACCTCATCTCGGGGTGGTCGGGTCTCGCCCACAAGAACCCGTGGGTCGCTGGCATCTTCGCGCTGTTCATGCTGAGTTTCGCGGGCATCCCCCTCACGGGCGGCTTCATCGGCAAGTGGTCGGTGTTCACCGCCGCCTGGCGGGGCGGCTACTGGTGGCTCGTCGTGGTCGCCGTTCTGGTCAGCCTGGTCGCGGCCTACTTCTACATCCGCATGATCGTCGTCATGTTCGCACGGGAGCCGGCCAAGGGCACCCACGTGGGTCAGGCGAGCGGATGGACCTGGGTGCCCGTGGTGGTGGGCGCCGTCGTCAGCGTGTGGCTCGGTGTCCTGCCTGATCAGGCCATGCATCTCGCGTCGCTGGCTGGCCAGTTCGTGCGGTAGTCTCGACTGGCCGCCCCCGCGACGACAGGAGTGTTGTGACTGCGATCGACTACGACGCGGTTGATCCCGCCTTCACGGAGGTGGTGACCCGGCGGCTGGAAGCCATCGAGACCGCGTTGTCGGAGTCGGCGCAGGCCACCACTCCGTTCGTCACGGAGGCGGCCACGCACCTGTTGAGCGCGGGCGGAAAGCGGTTCCGTCCGCTGCTCGTCATCCTGGCCTCCCAGCTCTACGAGGGGGCCGACTCCAGTGCCATCGATCGCGCCGCGATCGTGATGGAGTTGACCCACGTGGCGAGCCTCTACCACGACGACGTGATGGACGACGCGGACATGCGCCGGGGGGTCGACAGCGCCAACCGGCACTGGGGCAACACGGTCGCCATCCTCGTCGGCGACTTCCTCTTCTCGCGGGCGTCCTCCACGGTGGCCACCCTTGGACCGGAGTACGTCCTTCTACAGGCGGAGACCTTTGCGCGGCTGGTCCAGGGCCAGATCGCTGAGACCCGTGGTCCCGCCGTGGACGCGGATCCCCTGCAGCACTACCTGGACGTTGTCGCAGACAAGACCGGCTCCTTGATCGCCGCGTCCGCCGTGTTCGGCGGGATGGTGTGCGGGGCGCCGCGTGAGGTGCTGGACGCGCTCGCGCGTTTCGGGGAGGAGATCGGTGTCGTCTTCCAGTTGAGCGACGACATCATCGACATCGTCTCCGACGCCTCCGGCAAGACGCCGGGCACTGACCTGCGGGAGGGCGTCCCCACCCTGCCCACCCTCATGGTGAGGGCCTCCGCGGATCCCTCCGATGACCGCCTCGTCGATCTGGTCTCCCGGCCGCTCGTGGACGAGGCCGAGGTTGACGAGGCCCTCGCGTCGCTTCGGGCACATCCTGTCCTCCAGAGGGCGCGCGCCGAGGTCGCCCGTCGCGCCGAGATGGCCCGCTCGTATCTCGCTCCGTTGCCCGAGGGGGAGGCACGCAAGGCCCTTTCATCGCTGTGCGACACCGTCGTCACCCGGTCATCCTGACCGACCCGGTTCAACGGCCGAAGGGCCCGATCCCCTGGGGGGATCGGGCCCTTCGGCGCCGTTCAGGCGTGGATCACGGGACGTACTGGTTGTAGGCCGGGAGAGTCAGGAAGTCCTGGTACTCGTCGGCCAGCGCCACGGTCTCGAAGAGGGTGAAGGCATCGTCGAACCGGTCGCCCTCGAAGCGTTCGATCGCTTCGATTTCCTCGGCGAACAACTGCTCCAGCCACTCCGTTGTGATGACGTGGCCCTCGTCGGTCTTGGCTGCGGCGTTCTTCCACTGCCACAGTTGCGACCGGGAGATCTCGGCTGTGGCGGCGTCCTCCATCAGGTTGTGGATCGCGACCGCGCCGTTGCCGCGGAGCCAGGCCTCGAGGTAGCGGATGCCCACCTCGATGTTCATGCGGACGCCGTGTTCGGTGATCGTCGAGCCGGGGATCTGCAGGGCAATGAGCGCCTTGTCGTCGGGCACGACGTCCTCACGCTTGCGGTCGATCTGGTTCGGCTTGTCGCCCAGGTGCGCGTCGAAGACCTCCCTGCAGATGGGCACGAGGTCAGGGTGCGCCACCCAGGAACCGTCGAAGCCGTCGTTCGCCTCACGGGTCTTGTCCGCACGGACGGCCGCGAGAGCCCGCTCGGTGATCTCCGAGTCGCGCCGGTTCGGGATGAACGCGGCCATGCCGCCCATGGCGGAAACGCCGCGGCGGTGGCAGGCCCGGACCAGCTGCTCGCTGTAGGCGCGCATGAAGGGGGCCGTCATCGTGACCTGGCCTCGGTCGGGGAGCACGAAGTCGGGTCCCCGGTCGCGGTAGTTCTTGATGATGCTGAACAGGTAGTCCCAGCGTCCGGCGTTGAGGCCCGAGCTGTGCTCCTTGAGCTCGTGGATGATCTCCTCCATCTGGAAGGCGGCGGTGATCGTCTCGATG
>CAZZGU010000199.1:0-4633 GCA_964653755.1 uncultured Nigerium sp.
TTCAACTGCTGTCCCAGATCTCGGTCTTCCTCGAGAACCGCCCCGGGCGGCTCTCGGAGGTGGTGTCGGGGCTGGCAGCAGCCGGGGTGAACCTGCGGGCGCTCATGATCGCCGAGACAGAACGGTTCGGGATTCTTCGGATCATCCCGGACAACCTGCCCGCGGCCCGCGGCGCGCTGACGGAGGTCGGGATCACGCACCGGGTCTCGCCCGTGATCGGTGTGGAGGTTCCCGACCGGGCCGGAGGCCTCGCCGAACTGCTGGGGGTCTTCGACGGCACGGACGTCAGCATCGAATACATGTACGCCGAACTCGCCGGGCGCGGTGACCGTGCGCTCATGATCATGAAGTTCGACCCCGCCGACGAGGCTCTCCGCCTGCTCGTCAGCTCGGAACTGTACTGACCCCCGGCCGGTAGACTGCGCAGGTGAGTTTCCACCTCTACGACAGCGTCACGCGCCAACTGACCGAGCTGCGGCCCCTTGTCGACGGCCAGGTTTCGATCTACTGCTGCGGCGCCACGGTGCAGTCGACCCCTCATCTGGGGCATGTGCGCAAGGAGGTGTCGTTCGACGTCCTGCGCCGGTGGCTGGAGTACTCGGGCTTCCGGGTGATCCTGATCACGAACGTCACCGACATCGACGACAAGATCCTTGCGAAGTCCGCCGCGGCGGGCCACCCCTGGTTCGAGCACGCCTATCGCTACGAGAGCGAGTTCCGGGACGCCTTCCGCGCGCTCGGCTGCCGCCCCCCCACCTATGAGCCGCGTGCCACCGGCCACATCCCCGAGATGGTGGAACTCATCGAGACCCTCCTTGCGCGCGGGCACGCCTACGTGGCCGCCGACGGCTCCGGGGACGTCTACTTCGACGTGCTCTCCTGGCCGGAGTACGGCGCCCTGTCGGGCCAACGCGTCGACGAGATGGAGTTGTCCGCGGACGCCGACCCGCGCGGCAAGCGCGACCCCCGCGACTTCGCCCTCTGGAAGGGGTCCAAGCCGGACGACCCCCCGACCGCCTCCTGGCCGACGCCGTGGGGGCGCGGCCGTCCGGGATGGCACCTGGAGTGCTCGGCGATGGCGGGCAAGTACCTGGGCGACGCATTCGACATCCACGGCGGCGGTATCGACCTGCGCTTCCCGCACCACGAGAACGAGATGGCGCAGTCGCGTGCAGCGGGGCGTCCGTTCGCCAGCTACTGGATGCACAACGCCTTCGTCACCATGGCCGGTGAGAAGATGAGCAAGTCGCTCGGCAACATCGCCAGCGTGAGCGAGGTGACCCGGCGGCATCCGGCGCGGGCCGTGCGCCTGTATCTGGCCGGCCCGCACTATCGCTCGACGATCGAACTCTCCGAGGCGTCCCTGGGCGAGGCCGACGCCCAACTCGCCCGCATCGACTCGTTCCTCGACCGTGCCCGACACCTCCTGACGGACGCCGTCCCGCCAGCTCCCGTACCGGAGGCGTTCGCGGCCGCCCTGAACGACGATCTGGGAACGCCGGCGGCGCTGGCCGTCCTGTTCGCCACGATCCGCGAGGGAAACGCCGCCCTCGAAGCGGGCCAGGTGGGCGCCGTGCGCGCTGCTCTGGCCGCGACCATCGCCATGCTCGACGTCCTCGGTCTCAACCCGGAGGCCCCCGAGTGGGCGGGCGCCGCGTCGGCGTCCGACGACCTGGCACCCGTGGTGGACGCCCTGGTCGGCGCGTTGCTCGCGCAGCGCCAGGAGGCGCGGTCCCGCCGGGACTGGGCCGCCGCCGACGCCATCCGGGACGCGCTGACGTCCGCCGGGTTGAAGATCGAAGACACCAGGGACGGGGCTCGCTGGAGCCTGGAGAGGGGCTGACATGGCGGGGAACAGCCAGCGCAAGGGGGCCGTCCGCAAGCGCGGGAAGGGCACGGGGAGTACGGGCCGGACTGCCGGCTCGGGCGGACGCGTGCGTCGCGGCCTCGAGGGCAAGGGCCCGACCCCGAAGGCGGAGGATCGCCCGTACCACAAGTCGTATCGCACGCGGGGCGCCGGTGACGCCGCCGCCTCACCCGAGCGGCCCCGTGGGCGTCGGACGCCTCCCGGCGGGCAGGGCTCGCGGCCGCAACGAGGCGCGGGTGCGGAGTGGGTCGTGGGCCGAAACCCGGTCCTTGAAGCCCTGCAGGCCGGGCTTCCGGTGCGGCGGGCGTTCATCGCCGAGGGGGTCGAGCGCGACTCGCGGCTGACCGACATCCTCAAACTGGCCGCGGCAAAGGGCGTGACCCTGCTGCAGTCCCCCCGCTCCGAGCTGGACCGCCTGACGGGCGGAGCCGTGCATCAGGGCGTCGCCCTGCAACTGCCGGAGTTCGAGTACGCGCACCCCTCCGACGTGCTCACGGACGCCCTCGGCGCGGGTGGGTCGGCGCTGGTCGTGGCCCTGGATTCCGTCACCGACCCCCGCAACCTGGGCGCGATCGTGCGCTCGGCAGCGGCCTTCGGGGCCCAGGGCATCATCCTGCCGGAGCGGCGTTCGGCGCACATGACGGCGACGGCCTGGAAGGCCTCCGCGGGCGCCGCCGCGCGCCTTCCGATCGCGTTGGCCACCAACCTCAACCGGGTGCTGACCGAGTACTCGGCAGCAGGTTTCACCGTGGTCGGTCTTGCGGGCGACGCGGACACCGATGTCGCCGGCTTCCCGGGCGTGGACGGACCCGTCCTGCTCGTCGTGGGCAGCGAGGGCGAGGGACTCGCCCGGCTGGTGCGTCAGAACTGCGACGTGATCGCGTCCATCCCCATCTCGTCCGAGGTCGAGTCCCTCAACGCGAGCGTCGCCGCGTCCATTGCGCTCTACGAGATCAGCCGCGCCCGCGCCTGACTCGCCGAGGGCCTGCCTTACGTCCGCCGAGGGCCCGCCTTACGTCCGCCGAGGGCCCGCCTTACGTCCCGCGGCAGGCGGGGGTGTGCAGAACTGTCGTTGTGTCGAGGGATGCGCCGGCTACGGACGCCTGCGCCAGAGCCGGCATCCCCAACGCGCCGGTTCAGGACACCCGCGCCGGGTAAGGACAAACGCCCACCCAGACGCCACGCCTGAGGACAGACGCCACGGACGCAACCGGCGCAGCTGTTCACCAACGGCGCGGCAACCGGGCGGGGGCGCCGGGCACGCAGGGGCTCATCGACATCCGCCTTGACAAGCCCACCGACGTCCGCCGACGACGAAGCCGATCAGGGAGACGGGCTCAAGCCTCGTGGGCTTCCAACCGCCTCCAGCCGCAGCATCGATTGCCTCCAGGTCCCGACCCCCCAAGGGCTCGACCGTGGGGCGTCAGCTGCACACCCCCGACAGCGACCCGTACCACGCCAGCATCGCGCCGTCGGCGCACATGCTGGACGTCGGACGCGCGGGCTGACCATCGACCGGAGCCACGGGCAGCGCCTGCCCGTACACCCGAGCCTCCGCGCCGAGCAACTGAGCCCACAGGGTCGGCGGCTGGGCGGCCACGACGCGGGTGTCCGCGGGGTCGAGGCCGGCGATTTCGGCGACGCGGCGGAACGCCTGGTCCCGCCCCATCTTGGCGTCGATGAGCCCGACCGCGATCGCGCCGTCGGCGCCGTAGATCGAGGCACCCATCTGCTCACGGATCGTCCCCTCGGGGATCCCGCGGCCCTCCGCCACCCACGACACGAAGCTGGCGTACTCGCCGTCGCTGAGGTTCTGGAGCAGTTGGCGCTCTTCGTCCGTCATCGGACGCCAGGGGTTGCCGATGTCCTTGTTGCGGCCGGCTGTGATGTAGTCGGCGGAGATGCCACCACTCGTCGTGACCCCCGCCTCAAGGATCGTGCTGCCGACTGCCGTGACGCCGCGGTACTCCAGGAAGGGTCCGCTGATGACGCCGATGTGGCCGATCATCGTGCCATGGTCGGCGATGATCTCGTCAGCCCCGGCCATCGTGTACATGCCGCCGGACACCGACATTCCCTCCACGAACGCGACAACCTTGCGGCCGGTGCGTTCCTGGTAACGCTCGACGGCCTCCGCCATGGCCCGCGACCCCGTGACGGTTCCGCCCGGGGTGTTCATGAGCAGGACGAGCGCGTCGGCGTCCTCAGCCTCAAGCCCGTCGAGCACCTGGGCCACCTCGTAGCCGTAGGTGCCGGTGCCCAGCGTCGCCCCGTCGGACGGGGTGGTCAGAATGGGCCCACTCACCGCGATCGCGCGCACCTTCCTGGTCGCGGTCGGCTCGCCCCACACCGTCCGCAGGGGCTCGACGGCAGTTTGACCCGCGCCGGCCAGCGCTCCGGCGAACGCAAGCGCGATGAGCCCGGACAACACCGACGCCACGAGCCCGAGGACCAGCAGCGACACCGAGACGCCGAGGCCAGCGCCGGCACCGAGGCTGAATCCCCGCTTGAACGCGCCGGGTTGCGGAGCGGACGCCGCGGGAGCCGGCGCCGACTGACCCGGCATCGCGTACGCCGGCGGCATCCCGAGGCCAGGGGATGGCGCGTACCCCGGGGGCGGTCCGTAACCGTGGGTCGGCATGGGCGGACGCGGCGGCTGCCACCCCGGTGCGGGCGCGCCTTGCGCCGAACCGCCCTGGCTCGCGGCCGGCCGGCTCGCGTCCGGCCGGCTCGCGTCCGGCTGGCTCGCGTCCGGCCGGCTCGCGT
>CAZZGU010000200.1:0-432 GCA_964653755.1 uncultured Nigerium sp.
CCGAGGGTCTTGCCGGCCAGTTCGACGAGGGGGAAGTCCCAGAAACACCAGTCGGGGCTGCTGGACCAGCGGCCCTTGGCCACCTCGGTCGCGTGATGACCGACGTGGTGGCAGACCTCGAGAAGGAGCGCGATCGCGAACTGGGCGACCGCCGCAGTGCCGTAGGTGGGGATGTTGGTGACCGTGACGCCCCTGGCGCGCGCGTACTCGTAGTCGACGACGTTGTAGCCGGTCGCGAGCACCCCGACGAAGCGCAGGGTGGGGCAGGCGTCCAGCGTCGCTCTCGACAGGGGTGTCTTGTTGGTGAAGACCGCTTCGGCGTCGCCGATGCGCGCGACGATCTGGTCGTCGGGGGTCCGGTCGTGGACCGTCAAGGTGCCGAGCGCCTCGAGCCCGGACCACGACAGGTCGCCGGGGTTCTCGGTGGAGCCG
>CAZZGU010000200.1:487-2368 GCA_964653755.1 uncultured Nigerium sp.
TCCAGGACGATGATCCTGGTCATGGTCTCTCCTTCGCCACGGTTTCACGGACGCGGCTCTTCCGGGTCGCGGACGTGGCGACCCAGTCTTGCACGTCAACAGTTCAACTGTCGACAGTTGACTGTGGCCGGCCGGCTACTGGTAGGAGATGAAGTTCGGCGTCGGTTGGACCTGCTGCACCGTCTGGGCGGGCGTGAGCATGGGGATGTCCTCGTCCTCGAAGTTCTTCCACCCCAGCCACGTGCGTTCGGGCAGATTGCGGCGCATGACGCCCCAGGTGCCCTGCTTGGCCTCCTGTCCCCCCTGCCCGTCGACGTGGACCAGGTACTGCACCTCGTCGCGGCTCGTGTCGAGCCGGTGGCGGTCGGTGATCATGCGGGTCTGGAACTGGTGAAGCGTGAGGACCTTCGGAGGCAGGTTGTGGGCCTTCACCAGGTCGGCCAGCCAAGCGCCTACCTGATTCACCTCGTCCACTCCCACCTGGCCGATCGAGACCAGGTGCCTCTCGTTGGGCTTGAGGCGCCACTCAGGGTCCAGCGCGAGACCGACCCAGGGCCGCTTGAGGAGCTCCTCGTACCGCTTGGCCTGGGTCAGGAAGTCCGTCCGGCCGGGCTGCAGGTCGAGCACGACGTAGAGGTCGTTCGCCTCGGCGGCCTCGACCCACGGCATGATCAGGTCGATCGGTGTCTCGTACGAGTAATCGCCGTCGCCGGTCGGGTAGGCCGAGGCAACCGTGGTGATGATCTCGAACGCGCCGATGACCTGGTCATCGGGGAGGAGGGCCTGATACTCGGCAACCAGCTTCTTCAGGCGTGTGACCGCCTCGGCGGGCGATTGTTCGCCCATCATGCCGAGGGCCGCGGTTTCCGGATGGCCGTAGAAGGCGATCATGCGGCGTCCGGGGAAGGGCAGGACGCCACCCCCGGGCATCTCCGCGGCGGTGCGCGTCAGACCCACGTTGGCGGTGAGTCGCTCGGAGGTGCCGAAGCCGGCCCCGACGCCGACGATCGGGCCCGTGGCCGCGCGGACGGCCTCGGTGGTCTGCCGATTCACGCCCGGGTGCGGGTAGGCGACAGGGTTCGTCCGGACGCCGGCGGCGGCCAGCGTCGCGGCGACGGGGGCCGACAACTCCTCGGCGGCCAGCGCGAGGACGCCGGATTCCTTCGGCTGTGCGGGCAGGCCGTCGAGCTTGGGAAGCTCCTGCACGGAGGCGGGGAACGGAAGCACCTCGCGGGATCCGACGTCGAGCCCCTCCGCGGGGTAACCGATCACCACACGGGTCTGCAGGCGGTCGAGTTCTTCAAGCAACCCTGGGCCGGCCAGGAACAACGGGACGCCCAGCGCCTGGGCCACCTGCCCCGCCAGCGCAAGGTCGGGGAGCGGGGCGGCGTCCGCGGCGGGGTCCGGCGAGGGGGCGGGGGTCGTGGGAGTGGGGGTCGTGGCAGTGGGGGACGCGGAACCCGCGGCAGTGGGGGTGGCGCTGGCGGACGATGAGGCGTCCGGCGTCGCGGGGGAGGTCGACGCCTGGGGCAGGGTCGGGTTCACCACGACCACCGCGGTGGCGGTCGCCAGAAGGGCCCGGCTCGCGGTCAGTGCGCCCTCGGGGCCGGCGGCGACGACGAGGTCGGCGGCAAGTTCCTGGGGCACGACCTCGTGTCCCTTCTGGAGCAAACCCCCGGAGCCCCCTGGGGAGGTCGCGCAACCAGCAAGGAGAAGGACGGTGCCGGAGGCAGCGCCCGCGAGGACTGAGCGTCGGGAGATCACCCCGACAGGATGCCAGACGGGCGGCGACGGGGCCCCTGCCGCACGCCGGTACTGCCGAGGTGGCCTGATCGGGCCGACGGAAGGTGACACGCGACACCCGGGCCCTCGACGTTAGAA
>CAZZGU010000200.1:2468-4582 GCA_964653755.1 uncultured Nigerium sp.
GAAACGCAGGCCCTCGGCGAAGGTGCTGGCCGCCATACAAGTGGGAAGCCCGTCACCACCTCGATGTGGCGCGGGCCTCGTGTGAGCTGACCTGCTCAGTCCAGCGGTGGGCTGTCGTGGAAGCCGGCCTTGGGGACCCAATCTCTCGTCGGGTCGGTGGTGAACATGATGTTCCTTTCTTGTGGCCGTGAGGCCGTGGTCCGGTGGACCGGGTGCGCTGTCAGGAGACGCGCTGGGTCTGGTGACCCGGGGACGTGTTCACTGGAGGAACAGGTCTTCGTCGGTGAGGTGGATCTCACCGGTGAACCACTGCTCAACCAGGTCGAACATCTCGTTCATCTTCATCGTGTCGCCTCCCTTCGTGTGGGCTTCCGGGTCATTCCCGGCATGTCTCCACTATATGGATCATGCCGACTAATAATCAAGAGCCAGTTGCCAGCGGGTGCCGGACGTGTTGGCGTCCGGCATTGAAGCTGCTTGTCAGACGGCTAACGCCTGTAGAGCAAGTCGGCCTGCTCGGGGTTCTTGGCGAACCAGGCGCGAAGGAACGGGCAGAGTGGCACGACGCGGTGCGTCCCCTCGGAGCGGAGGTTGTCGGCGGCCCTCCGGGCCAACTCCGTCCCGATGCCGCGGACGCCGACTCTCGGGTCGACGTCGGTGTGGGTGAAGATGATGAGATCGGCATAGCGAAGGAAGTCGGCGGCACCGACCATCGTGTCGTCGATCCACGCTTCGAAGCGATGGCGGACGTCGTTCCGGACCACCGTGATGTCGGGCATGGCTGGCATTGTCTCTCCATTTCGTGGCTTGGAGCTCCCGCGCACCGCAGGGGCGAGTCGGGCTACCTGATTTCCTTGCCTTGCTTGGCGCCGCGGTCCTCCCGGGTGTCCCCGGTGCCCTTCTGGGGCTGGGCCAGGGCAACGTCGGCCTTCTTCTGCTTCTGGCGCTTCCTGCGCGCCTTGGCCCAGGCGCGGACCTTCTCCTCGTCCCAGAGGGGAGTCCTGCCGTCGGGCCATTGTTCGCGGGGCGCGTGAAAGTCCTTGCCGTTCTTGCGCTCCTTGGTCATCGCGGAGCGGAACTGGTCCTTGGGCAACCCGGCAAGCGCTGCGGCTTCTGACGTCGACAACACGCCCCTCAGGGTAGCGGTACGCTCGCCCAGCCTTCGATACCCGCGGCTTGTTGCTGACTGCCGTGGCACGGACGAGGGGCCCCCTCCCGGGCGGGAGGAGACCCCTCAGCGTGAACTGGTGCGGTGTGTCAGCCGGCCTGTGGGCGCGGCCCGAGCACGTCGAGAATGGTCATCTGGCGGCGCGGGACGACTCCTGTGAGGACGTTGGCCGGAGGCCTGCCTGCCGGATTCCTGTGGCCGAAGATGCTCCTGAGCATCGAACGCTCCTTCTTCATCGATCCCTCCTTCGCTGACTCGATCAACTGAAGTCAAGGTTAGCATCCCTAGCGATGCTAACCAAGCATCTCTAGCGATGCCTTCCGAATCGGGCGAAGAGGCTACCTCGACCCCTCCCGCAGGAAGCAGGAGGGGGAACAGTGCCCCTGGGGCACCTCCCGCAGGATGGGTGCGACCTCGTACTCTGGAGCCGCCCACTGCTCCCATCCGCCTCGAGGGGAAACATGTTCAAGAAGGTTCTGGTTGCCAACCGTGGCGAGATCGCGGTGCGTGCCTTCCGCGCCGCCACCGAGCTCGGCGCGCGCACGGTCGCGGTCTTCCCCTATGAGGACCGCCTCGCGGAGTACCGCCTCAAGGCCGACGAGAGCTACGAGTTGCCCCACAAGGGCTCCACACGGGGACGGTACCGGCCCACGAGCACCCACTTCAGGAGCGCGACCACAAGGGTGACGAGCAGGCTTCCGGCCATCGCCACGAGCCCGGAGATTCCCACGATCCCCCAGAAGGGCCAGGTGCGTGACAGGTACGAGACGACCCACAGGGTGAAGAACGTCGACAGACCCAGCAGGGTCGCCGGGAGCGTGATGCGGAAGAACTCCACGAAGTAGCGCATCCCCACCTTCCAGCGTGGTGGGTTGAACGTGGTGTCCTCCGAGAAGTTGTCGTAGACCTCCCGCTTCGGGAGGAAGATCGGAGGGGAGCCCAGCCA
>CAZZGU010000201.1:0-4580 GCA_964653755.1 uncultured Nigerium sp.
ACTCGCCACCGATGCCGACCTGGAGATTCTGGAGGCCCGAGAGGGCGAGGCCGCACGCGGATCCTCCCGGGAAGCCCTCCAGCGACAGAAGGACGGGGACTTCTTCCTGGTGGTCGGACTCCTGGACGAGCAGATCGCGGGTCGCGTGATCCTCGACTGCAGCGCCGAGAATGAACTGCGCCCCGAGATGAAGCTGCTGTGGGTCTACCCTGAGGCTCGCCGAAGGGGGCTGGGCGCCTCGATGACCAGCTTCATGGAGGACTTGGCCGCGAGCATGGGCTTCGACGAGATCTTCCTGGGGGTCACCCCAGACAACCCCGCGGCCATCCCCCTCTACATCGGCCTGGACTACACCCCCACCGGCGAGCACCGCAGCGCGGTGAACCTCGCGGTCATCGAGCCTGAGGCGATCGTCCCCGACGACGAGCCCACCGAGGCGATCTTCCGCAAGTCGCTTCGCATCCGTCGCCGCTGACCTCCGCTCGTCCCGCACGCCTCACGCGGGGGCGTCCACCGCCCGCAGCGTGAGGCGTTTGCGTCCCCACGCCACGGTGACCACGATGTCGCCCCCGACGACGTCGTACGACACCGCGCGGACCCGCTGACGGGTGAGCCGGAATCCCAGTCCGAGCAGATCGCCGGAGTGCAATTCGTGCACGACGACCCGTGAGCCGTCGGCGAACGTCATGACCCATTGCCCGGGCGTCCCCGTCGGCTGCACCGAACTGGCGGGGACACCGCGTCCGATGACGGTCTGGAGCCGCGCGATGATCAGTCCCGCCCGGCGCGACTGGTGTTCGGCCAGGACCGTGAGCCCGAGCTGGCGCAGTTCGCGCTCGTCGGCGGGGTCCAGGTCGAGGGCGGGCGCGCGCGGACGCAGGAGGTATGCGACCACGAGCGCGAGCAGGGTGACTCCCGCCGCGATCAACACGAACCGGGACAGCTCCATGGCACCAGTGTGCGCTCCCCCACAAGGGCCCGTGGCTCATCCGCGGTGGGCGAGGATCTCCCGGCACAGGGCCACGTCGGAGTCCATCTGCGCGATGAGCGCGTCGACCCCCGTGAACCGGATCTGCCCCCGGATTCGCTCGCAGAAGTCCACCGCGATGAGCGCGCCGTACAGCTCCAGGTCGGTGCGATCCAGGCAGTAGGCCTCGACCCGACGGTCCACGCCGTCGAACGTCGGGTTCGACCCGACGGAGATGGCCGCCGGCCAACGCGCCGGCGCCTCTGCCTCGCTCAGGGGCTCACCGTGGGCGTCGAGTCCGTCCAGCCGGGTCACCCAGCCTGCGTACACGCCATCGCTCGGGCAGGCCAACAGGTCGGGCACGGCGAGGTTGGCGGTGGGGAAGCCCAGTTCTCGGCCCCGGTGGTCACCGTGCCGGACGATGCCCCCGAAGCGAAACGGACGGCCGAGATGCTCGGCCGCTCGGCGCACGTCCCCCACCTTGAGCGCCTCCCGGATGCGCGTGGACGAGGTTCGCTCGGGGCCGGCGTGGACGAGTTCGAGCCCCGTGACCTCGAAGCGACCTCGTGCAAGGCTGCGCAGCGTGTTGATGTCCCCGGAGGCCCGATGGCCGAAGTGGAAGTTCTCCCCCACGACGACATGCCGGGGATTGAGTGGCTCGAGGTGGCGTTCCACGAACTCGGCGGGTGAGGAGGCCGCCAGTTCGGGCGTGAACTCGATGACCCTCACGTCCGAGGCGCCTGCCTCCTTGAGCAGCCGGATGCGCTCCGAAAGGCTTGTGAGGAGCATCGGCCCTCGATCGGGTCGCAGAACCGCCACCGGATGAGGCCAGAAGGTCAGCACCACCACCTCGGACCCGGCGTCGATCTCCCGCGCGCGACGAAGAACCTCCTGGTGCCCGGGGTGGACCCCGTCGAAGTTCCCAATGACGACAACTGCTCCGCTCAACGGCGTTCCGCCTCGATCCCTGGTCACCTGTCCGTCCCCTGCACCCTAGCAACCCGGCCCGTCACACCAGCACCGCCACCGGGACGGCGCCGTCACCGCCGGGTCGGTACAGGGCCAGGAGGCGCCCCTCATGGACGAGCGCGGTGGGATCCGCGGACACCTGGATCGGGAGCGAACGCCCGAAGCCGACGTCGCGAGCCTGGGCCTCGTCCACCTCGACCACGTTGAAGCAACGGCCAGCCGCCTCGGCAAGATCGAGCGCCCCGGGGGGCGGACCCGCGGGGTCGGCGTCCCAACTCGCGTCGGCGAGGGTGAAGGGGCCGACCCTGGTCCGGCGCAGCGCGGTGACGTGTCCGCCCGTGCCGAGAGCGCGTCCAAGGTCACGAGCGAGCGCGCGGACGTAGGTGCCCGACGAGCATTCCACGACGACGTCGACGTCGAGGAGGTCCCGCCCGTCGACGCTGTCGTGGCGGGCGCCGACCACCTCGAACGTCGTCACGGTCACGGGGCGCTCGGCGAGCGTCACGTCCTCCCCGCGCCGGACGCGGGCGTACGAGCGCTGCCCGGCCACCTTGATGGCGGAGACCGCCGCGGGGGCCTGCGCGATGGCTCCGCGGAAGGCCGGCAGGGCACGCGCGACGTCCGCGGACGTCACGCCGGACGCCCCGCGCGCGGCCGTGATCTCGCCCTCGGCGTCGTCGGTGAACGTGTCCTGGCCCAGCCTGATCGTGGCCTCGTACGCCTTGTCGGTGAGCGTCAGGTGGCCGAGCAGGCGCGTGGCGCGCCCCACTCCCAGCAGGAGAACCCCGGTGGCCAGCGGGTCGAGCGTGCCGGCGTGCCCGATCTTCCGGGTGCCGAAGGCCCTGCGTGCCCGGGACACGACCTGGTGGGAGGTGATGCCTGCCGGCTTGTCCACGACGAGGAGCCCCGAGGGGGCCTGCAGGTCGTTCACTCCCCGTCGGGCTCCCCGGTCACGGGCTCCGCGGTCGCGGGCTCGTCGTCCGGCCGACGATACGGATCCGGGTCGCCGGCGTACCGGGCGCCCGCAGCGCGGGCCACCACCTCGGCGTCCGCCTGACGCGCACGCGCCAGCAGGGCCTCCATCTCGGCGGCCGACTCCGGCACGGCGTCCAGCACGAACTCGACGGTGGGCGTGAACTTCATCCCGAGCTGTTTGCCCACCGTCGACCTGATCAGTCCGCTGGCCGACTCGAGCGCGGCGGCGGTCGCCGCACGCTCGTCCTCACCGCCCAAGACGGTGTAGAACACGGTCGCCTCGCGTCCGTCGCCTGTCATCCGGACGTCCGTGATCGTCACGAACCCCAGGCGGGGGTCCTTGATCCGGCGTCCGAGCATGTCGGCAACGATCACCTTGATCTGTTCCGCGACCTTGATGTAACGGGGGTTGCCCACTGCTGCCTCCTTGAGTGGTCCGCGGTCAGTTGCGTGGCTTCTCGACCATCTCGAAGGTCTCGATGAGGTCCCCGAGCTGAATGTCATTGAAGTTGGACAGCGTGAGACCGCACTCGAAGCCCTCGCGGACATCGGTGACGTCGTCCTTCTCGCGCCGCAGCGACGCGATCGAGGTCTGGGCGATGACCAGGCCATCCCGCACCAGGCGGGCCTTCGCGTTGCGCCTGATGTGCCCCGACAGCACCATGCAGCCTGCGATGATGCCGAACTTCGAAGACCGGAAGATCTCGCGGATCTGAGCCTGCCCCATCGTCTGTTCCTCGAAGATGGGCTTGAGCATGCCCTTGAGGGCCGCCTCCACCTCGTCGATCGCAGCGTAGATGACCGAGTAGTACCGGATGTCCACGCCCTCGGAGTCGGCCAACTGGGTGGCCTTCCCCTGCGCACGCACGTTGTACCCGATGATGACCGCATCCGAGGCGGACGCCAGCGACACGTTGGTCTCGGTGATGGCGCCGACGCCCCGGTCGATCACGCGCAGCGACACCTCGTCGCCCACGTCGATCTGGGAGAGTGCGTCCTCCAGCGCCTCGACCGAACCGGCCGAATCGCCCTTGAGGATGAGCCTGAGTTCCTGCGTCTCGCCCTTCTCGAGCTGCTCGAACAGCTGGTCCAGCGTCTTGCGCCGCGTCGTCTTGGCGAGCATGGCCGCCCGCTGACGGGCCTCGCGCTTGTCAGCGATCTGGCGGGCCATCCTGTCGTCCTCGACGACCAGGAAGTTGTCGCCCGCGCCGGGGACCGACGTCAGGCCGAGCACCTGCACCGGCATCGACGGGGGGGCGGCGTCCACGGTTTCGCCCCGGTCGTTGATCATGGCGCGGACGCGGCCGTGAGCCGACCCTGCCACGATCGAGTCGCCGGTATGGAGTGTTCCGCGGTGCACCAGGACGGTCGCCACCGGACCACGGCCCTTGTCGAGGTGCGCCTCGATGGCCACACCCTGGGCCGGCATCTCCGGGTTCGCCCGCAGGTCGAGAGCGGCGTCCGCGGTGAGGATGACGGCCTCGAGCAGGCGTTCCAGCCCCTCCCCGGTCACAGCAGAGACGTCGACGAACATGGTGTCGCCGCCGTATTCCTCGGGCACGACGCCGAACTCCGAGAGCTGGCCACGGACCTTCGTGGGGTCGGCCGCCGGCTTGTCGACCTTGTTGACCGCCAGGAACTTCGGGCAGTTCATCTTGGCGACGTCCTC
>CAZZGU010000202.1:0-4283 GCA_964653755.1 uncultured Nigerium sp.
GCCGCGTCGGCTCCTACGCCGCCGATGTGGCCTCCACCGAGCCGATCCGTCCGGACAACCCTCTCCTCACCGCTCCGAACTGCCTCGTCACGCCCCATATCGCCTGGGCACCCAAGGAAAGCCGCCAGCGCCTCATGGACGTTGCGGTCGACAACCTCGCCCGGTTCCTCGCCGGCACCCCCGTCAACGTCGTCAACTGAGGCCGCCCAGATGCCCGTCACCACCGGACGCCGCTACGTCCTCGCCCCCGATTCGTTCAAGGGCACGCTGTCGTCCGCAGAGGTTTGCGATCTCCTCGCTGCCGTGATCGCCGAGCATGACCCCACGGCGTCCGTCACGAAGGTCCCCGTTGCCGATGGTGGCGAGGGGTTGGTCGATGCGTTCCTCGCCGTGACCGGGGATCGAGGCCGCACGGTGGACGCCCGCGTGACCGGCCCGCTGTTCGCCCCGGTCGACGCCTTCTTCGGACTGCTCGACGACGACACCGCCATCGTCGAGATGGCTGCCGCCGCCGGCCTGCCCATCGTGGCCGCCGACGAGCGCGACCCCACCCGGACCACCACGCTCGGCGTCGGCGAACTCGTCAGCCACGCCATCCGTGCCGGGGCTCGCAGGATCGTCGTCGGTCTCGGTGGCAGCGCCACGAACGACGGCGGACTGGGCCTGGCCCAGGCTTTCGGCTACCGCTTTCTGGACGCCGCGGGCGCCGAACTCCCCCCGACCGGGGGCAGCCTCGCCCGCATCGCCCGGATCGTCCCGCCCCCGACCTCCCCGCTTCCGGCCGGGGTCGGCGTGGAGGCCGCCTGCGACGTCACCAACCCCCTCACCGGCCGGGAGGGCGCCGCGTACATCTTCGGCCCCCAGAAGGGCGCCGACCCCGCCATGGTCGCGGCCCTGGACGCAGGCCTCGAGAACCTGGCCGACCGCATCGCCGCCGACCTCGGCGTCGACGTCCGCGGACTGCCCGGAGGCGGCGCCGCTGGCGGGTTGGGGGCCGGTCTGGTCGCCTTCCTGGGGGCAACCCTTCGTCCCGGCATCGACCTGCTCCTGGACGCCGTGGGATTCGACGCCATCGTTGCCGACGCCGACTGGGTCATCACAGGCGAGGGTCGCATGGACGGCCAGAGTCTGGCGGGCAAGACCCCGGTCGGCGTGGCGCTGCGGGCGCAGGCCCACGGCGTCCGCGTCGTCGGCATCGCGGGCTCGCTGGGGCCGGGCGCCGAGGCCCTCTACGACGTCGGCTTCACCGCCCTCTTCTCAACGGTGCCCGGGGTAGCCCCCCTCGACGAGGTGCTGGCGCACGCCGCGGACAACCTCACCCGCGTGGCCACCGCGGTCGTCCGGCTCCTCGCCGCCAGGTGACCTGTCGAGTGTTTACAGTCACTTGTCGACCAGTGGCAGTATGCTGACCTCGGGCAGGCCCGGGGGGACCGGAGACACCCGAGCGACCGAGGAGGAACCGTGACGGAGAAGGTGTTGACGCGTGTGAACCGGACGACGCTGCGCGAGCAGGCGTTGGCGCACTTGCGCACCGGAATCCTCACGGGAACCATCCCCTCGGGTGCGCGGCTCGCCGAGGTCGACCTCTCCGATCAACTCGGCGTCAGCCGCGGCACGGTGCGCGAGGCGCTGCGCAGCCTTCAGGAGGCGGGTCTCGTGGAGGAGGCGGACCGCGGCGGCGTCCGTGTGCGACAGCTGACGGCCCGCGAGGTCACCGAGTTGTTCCACGTACGCCTGGCCCTGGAGAAGGAGGCCGTGGCCGGCCTCCTCGCTCAGGAGAACGCCCAGGCACTGGTGGACGAACTCGAGGCGGCGCTTCCCGACGAGCCCGAAGGTGGCTACACGCTCAACGAGCGGCTGGACGCGGACCTCGGCTTCCACGAAAAGCTGTGTGAGCTGGGCGGGAACACCATGCTCCTGGGGATGTGGCGCCAACTCAAGGACCTCATCCGGGTCGTCGTCCTGAGCGACGCAGAGGGGCGCAACGAGGCGCTCATGAAGCGTGCTTACCACATGCCCATCATCGAGGGGCTGCGCTCGGGCGACCCCGAACAGGCCAAGGCCGCGATGCGCCAGCACATGGAGGCGGCGTCCGCCCGCTGGGCCGAACGGGCCTCCGCGGCCTGACGCGCCGCGGCCTGACGCGCCGCGCCTGACCTGCCGCGGCCTGACGCCCGCGCCTGACCTGCCCCGCCTGACCTGCCGCGGGGGAGTCGAACTCCGCTTCTTCCTTGTCAGTGCAACCTGCAGACAACAATTCTGCGCCCGCGTAGCGTCGGTCCCGGCACCCCGCACCAAACTGTGCCAACTGTTGACAGCAAACCGTTGACAGATGCCCCCTCCCTGCGGTTATCTGTTAACTGACGGTTGTCGGCCGTTGACAGAGAGAAGGAGCACTCATGGGGTACGGGACGGGCGTGGGTCAACGGACCGCCGTCGTCACAGGAACGTCATCACTCAAGGGCATCGGCTTCCACACCGCCCTGCGCTACGCGCAGGAGGGCTGGGCAGTCGCCATGCTCGACATCAACGAAGAGGGCGCCCGGGTGGCCGCCGCGGAGGTCGTCGCCCAGGTTCCCGGGGCCAGCGTCCACGCCTACGGCGTCGACGTCGCCAGTGAGGAGTCGGTCAAGGCCGCCGCAACAGCCGTCAAGGAGTCGGGGCTGCCGCCGGTCGGCGCCCTCGCGAACATCGCGGGCATCCCCTCTCCTGTGCCGTTCCTCGAGGTGAGTCTCGACCTGTGGCACCGCGTCGTCGACATCAACCTCACCGGCACGTTCCTCATGTGCCGGGAGTTCCTCCCCCAGATGCTGGAAGGTGGCTACGGACGCGTCGTCAACATGTCGTCCGTGTCCGCCCAGCAGGGTGGCGGCGTCTTCTCCAAGACCCCGTACAGCGCCGCCAAGGCCGGCGTCCTCGGCCTGACCCGGGGCTTGGCACGCGAGATGGCCGAGGCCCAGATCACGGTGAACGCCATCAGCCCGGGCGCCGTCGACACCGACATCCGTGCGGGCGCGACCAACGAGGAGAACGAGCGCCGCCTTTCGGAATCCGTGCCCATGAAGCGCCAGGCCAAGCCGTCCGAGGTCGCAGCCCTCGTGGTGTGGTTGTCCAGCGAAGATGCGGCCTACATCACCGGGTGCACCCACAACATCAATGGCGGCAGCTACATCGCCTGAGCGCGCTGTGCATCCGTCCCCCCTCCTGCCACCGGCAGGGCAACTCGAGACGCGCAGGCGCGTCGAACCCCGCGGGGCCAGGACCTCGCGAAACCAACAAAGGAGAGAAATGTCCTCAACGAAGAAGACCAGCCTGGTCAAGATGGTGGCGATCGCCAGCATCAGCGCTCTCGCCCTCACCGCCTGCGCCGGCGGTGGCTCGTCCGGCGGCAGCTCCGGCGGCAGCGAGTCGGTCCGCATCATCCTCGGCCACGGCGCTGCCCCCGGCAACCCGCGCTCGGACGCCGCGATCGAGTTCGAGAAGCTGGTCGAGGAGAAGTCCGGCGGCACCATCGACATCCAGATCGTCGGCCAGGAGTCGGTCGGTTCCGACTCCGAAATGATGACCTCGGTCGCGGCGGGCACGCTCGACATGACCATCAACTCCCAGGGCCCGTTCTCGACCGTGGTCCCCGAGGCCGCCCTCATCGGCCTGCCGTTCCTGTTCGAGAGCTCCGAGCACGCCTACGCGATCATCGACTCCGACATCATGGACGAGATCTCAACGAACGCCGAGGCCAAGGGCCTTCACGTCCTCGGCTACTGGGACAACGGCATGCGCGACATCACCAACTCCAAGCGGCCGATCAACTCCCCGGCTGACCTCTCCGGCCTCAAGATCCGGACGCCGGACGACCCGATGACGATCTCGATCTTCAACGCCCTCAACGCGAACCCGACCCCGATGGCGTTCGGCGAGTTGTACCTCGCGCTCCGCCAGGGTGCCGTTGACGGCCAGGAGAACCCGGTCGTCAACGTGAAGTCCAGCAAGCTGCACGAGGTCCAGTCCCACCTGGCCGTCACCGGGCACAAGTACGAGGCGAACCCCTTCATCATCTCGACCTCCCGCTGGTCGAAACTCTCCGATGACCAGAAGAAGGCCATCGAGGAGGCCGCCGACGAGGCCCGCGACCTGCAGCGCACGATGGTGAACGAGCAGACCGCCGCGATCTACACCGAGTTCGAGTCGCTCCTGCAGGTCACCCGCCCCGACAAGGACGCCTTCCGCACCGCCACCGCCGGCGTCTACGAGGAGTGGGAGGCCAAGTACCCCGAGTTCTTCAA
>CAZZGU010000202.1:4293-4573 GCA_964653755.1 uncultured Nigerium sp.
GCAGTAGGACTCACCATGACCAATCCTCAGTCCAAGCCCACGGCCGTGGCCGTGATCACTGAGGAAGACCTTGCGCACCTTGATGACAAGGCCGTCACCGACGAGCCCCTCGAGGCGACGGACCCCATCAACAAGATCTTCCTCACCATCGGCCAGGTGATCGCTGTCGCCCCCACGAATGGGTTGCTTGTTTCCACGAGAACGAACAGCAGCGTTCCGACGATGCCGCCCATGATGCCCATGATCCCGAGGTTGGCGCCTAGGCGAGCGGGTTGGAATA
>CAZZGU010000203.1:0-4556 GCA_964653755.1 uncultured Nigerium sp.
GCGTGGAAGCCGGCCGGCTCCCCCCAGATCGGCGTCCTCAACCAGATCGTCGTCATGCTCGGGGGCACCCCCCAGACATGGCTGCAGTTCGAGGCCTGGCGGTTCAACACGTTCCTGCTGATGGTCGTCTACATCTGGACCCAGGTCGGCTACGCGATGGTGCTGCTGTCGGCGGCCATCAAGGGCGTTCCGGAGGACACGGTCGAGGCCGGCCGCATCGACGGCGCCAACGAGCGGCAGATCTTCTTCCGCGTCATCGTGCCGCAGGCGTGGCCGACCGTCATCACGGTGTTCATCACCGTCTTGATCGGCGTCCTGAAGGTCTTCGACATCGTGTACGCGATGACGAACGGCAACTTCAACACCGACGTCATCGGAAACGCCTTCTACAACGCCATGTTCAAGGAGATGGACGCCGGCAAGGCCTCGGCCATCGTTGTCGTCCTGATCATCGCCATCGTCCCGGTGCTCGTGTACCAGGTGCGCTCGTTCCGGATCCAGGAGGAGAACGCATGACCGCCCCGCTCGCGACCAAGCCCACGAAGGCGCCCCCCCGCGGGGAGGCCAAGTCGCGCTCCGTTGGTAGTGGCAAGGGCATGTGGCTGGTCGAGACCGTCGTCGTGTTGCTCGCGATCGCGTGGATCATCCCGACCTTCGGTCTGCTCATCACATCGTTCCGGCCTCGCACCGAGTCCAACAGCAACGGTTGGTGGAACTTCTTCGCCAACCCGGCCCAGTTCACCCTCGACAACTACGCCCAGGCGCTCACGACGGGGGCCGTCCCGATGGGGCAGGCCTTCATCAACAGCCTCGTCGTGGCTGTGCCGTCGACGATCATCCCGATCCTCATCGCCGCCTTCGCCGCGTACGTGTTCACGTTCATGCGGTTCCCGGGGCGTGACGTCCTGTTCATCGTCATCGTCGGCCTGCTGGTGGTGCCGAACCAGGTGGCGCTGGTGCCGCTGTCCATCCTGTTCCAGAACCTGGGCATCCAGGGCCAGTTCGCGACCGTGTGGCTCGCCCACGCGGGCTTCGGGATGCCGTTGGCCGTCTACATCCTGCGCAACTACATGTCGACCCTGCCGAAGTCGGTCGTCGAGTCGGCGGAGATCGACGGGGCGACCCACTGGCAGACCTTCTGGCAGCTGATCATTCCCATGTCGGTGCCGGCGCTGGCCTCGTTCGCGATCTTCCAGTTCCTCTGGGTGTGGAACGATCTCCTGGTCGCGCTCATCTTCCTGGGCCAGGGCCAGAACACCGTCCTCACCGTCGCGCTCTCGGCGCTACTGGGCAGCCGCGGCGAGAACTGGAACCTGCTCACGGCCGGTGCCTTCATCTCGATGCTCCTGCCGCTGATCGTGTTCTTCTCATTGCAGCGGTACTTCGTCCGCGGCATGACGGCCGGCGCCGTGAAGGGCTGACCTCGTGTCCCGCACCGAAGCAAGGACGGACGGGCCCCTCCTCGCGGGGGGCCCGTCCGCGCACCTGCGCTCCACCACGACGTCGCTCGTCATCGTCACGCCGGAGGTCGTCCCCGGCGGGCCTCGCCCGACCCCGGTCCTCGTCCACTGGGGGGCCCGGCTGCCCGACGACCTGGAGCCGGCCGCCCTCGGCCCCGCTGTCGACCCGCCGCGTCCCCATGGCGCCCCGGACACCCCCTTGCTCCGCCCCCTCCTCCCACTCGGCTCGGACGGCTGGCGTCTCGGGCCGGTCCTGCGCGGCGCTCGTGACGACGGGCGTGGGTGGTCACCGCGCCTGGACGTCGTGGCCCACGTCAGCGACGCCGCGACGTTCACCGCGACCTTCGCAGATGCGGACGCCGGCCTGCGCGTCGAGATCACTCTGGCCCTGTCGCCTGAAGGCGTCCTCGCCGTCGACCAACGACTCACCAACACCGGTACGCAGCCCTTCGCCGTGGATGAATTCGGGGCGTTCCTTCCCCTCCCCGCGCGGGCAACCCAGGTGCTCGATCTCACCGGTCGGTGGTGCCGGGAGCGGGATCCGCAGCGCATCGACCTCGGTATGGGTGCCTGGGTGCGCGAGGGCCGCCGTGGTCGCACGGGCCACGACTCGCCCCTGGTCAGCGTCGCAGGTGTTCCGGGGTTCACCTTCGAGACCGGGGAGGTGTGGGGAATCCACCTTGGCTGGAGCGGCGACTCGGTCTACCGCGTCGAGCGTTCTCCGGACGGCTTCACCCAGGTGGGCGCCTGCGAGCGCCTGGAGCACGCAGAGGTGCGCCTGGCGCCGGGGGCGTCCTACACGGCTCCCACCCTGTACGCGGCGTACTCGGCCACCGGCCTCGACGGCCTGTCGGCCTGCTTCCATGACTTCCTGCGCGCTCGCCCCGGCCACCCCGGGACGCCGCGCCCGGTCGTCCTCAACACGTGGGAGGCCGTGTACTTCGACCACAGGCTCGATCGACTGACCGCCCTGGCGGACGTGGCGGCGTCCGTGGGGGTCGAACGGTTCGTCCTCGACGACGGCTGGTTCGGCGGCCGGCGGGACGACACCGCCGGCCTGGGGGACTGGTATGTCTCTCCGGACATGTGGCCCGACGGGCTCGACCCGCTGATCAGCCACGTCCGGGCCCTGGGGATGGAGTTCGGCCTGTGGGTGGAGCCGGAGATGGTCAACCCCGATTCGGACCTCTACCGCGCTCATCCGGACTGGGTCCTCCGGGTCGGTGACCGGCTCCCGCCGGTGTGGCGCAATCAGCAGGTCCTCGACCTCGGCAACGCGGACGCCTTCGCCCACCTCCTCGGGCGCCTGGACGCGCTGCTCACGGAGTACGACATCGCCTACCTCAAGTGGGACCACAACCGGGATCTCGTCGAGGCCGGACACGACGGCCGGCCCGGCCTCCACGAGCACACGCTGGCCCTGTACCGGCTGCTGGACGAGCTGCGCGCCCGCCACCCGGGGGTCGAGATCGAAAGCTGCGCTTCCGGAGGGGGCCGGGTCGACTTCGGCATCCTCGCGCGCACCGACCGGGTGTGGGCCAGCGACAGCAACGACAGCATCGAGCGCCAGCACATCCAGCGCTGGACCGGGCTTCTGCTGCCCCCCGAGCTCGTCGGCGCCCACGTCGGGGCGGAGGTGTCCCACACGACCCATCGTCATCTGGGCCTGGCATTCCGGTCCGCGACGGCGCTGTTCGGGCACTTCGGCCTCGAACTCGACCTCACCGCCCTGGACGAGAGCGAACTCATCGGCGTCCGGGACGCCATCGACACGCACAAGCGGTGGCGGGCGCTCCTGCACGGCGGTCGGACCGTCCGGATCGACCTCCCCGGGGCGGACGCCGTGGCCCACGGCGTCGTGGCCCTCGACGGCGCCGAGGCTGTCTACAGCTACGCCCAGCTCAGCACCGCACCGACCGAGGCGCCCCCGCTGTTCCGGCTGCGCGGGCTGGACGCCTCAGCGCACTATCGCGTCCGTGTCGTCCCCGTGGCGGGTGGCCCGAACACCCACCAGTTGCGGGAGCCGCGCTGGATCACCGAGGGAATCACCACGTCGGGGGCGGCTCTCGCCGAGGTGGGGCTCCGTCTCCCGGTGCTCGTGCCCGCCGAGGCGCTCCTGTTGCACGCCGAGCGCGTATGACCGGGGTCCAAGCCGGTCCGACAGGGCTGCCCGCGCGATGCCCGGCTTTAGTAGGGTTGCCCCGGAAGCTTCCATCATCCGAAAGGTAGACACAGTGGCCACCATCGAGTTCGTTACCGCCCGCGAGATCCTGGACTCGCGCGGCAATCCCACGATCGAGGTCGAGGTCATGCTCGACGACGATTCGCAGGGGCGCGCTGCCGTTCCGTCCGGTGCCTCCACCGGAGCTTTCGAGGCGGTTGAGCTTCGCGACGGCGACAAGGGCCGCTACGGCGGCAAGGGCGTCCTCAAGGCCGTTGAGAACGTGCAGGAGCAGATCGCCGAAGAGGTCATGGGCATCGACGCCTCAGAGCAGCGGGTCATCGACTACGCGATGCTGGAGCTCGACGGCACCGACAACAAGGGCAAGCTCGGCGCCAACGCCATTCTGGGCGTGTCCCTGGCCGTCGCGCACGCGGCGGCCGACTCCGCGGGCCTTCCGCTCTACCGCTACCTGGGTGGCCCGAACGCGCACGTCCTGCCGGTGCCCATGATGAACATCCTCAACGGCGGCTCGCACGCTGACTCGAACGTCGACATCCAGGAGTTCATGATCGCTCCGATCGGCGCGGAGTCGTTCGCACAGGCCCTCGAGATGGGCGCGGCGGTGTACCACTCGCTGAAGAAGGTGCTCAAGGACAAGGGCCTGGCGACCGGTCTCGGCGACGAGGGCGGCTTCGCGCCGAACCTCGAGAGCAACGCGGCCGCGCTGGACCTCATCCTCGAAGCCATCAAGGCCGCCGGGCTCGAGCCCGGCACGGACATCGGGCTCGCGCTCGACGTGGCGGCGTCCGAGTTCTACAACGAGGACGGCACCTATGCCTTCGAGGGCGGCTCCAAGTCGGCCGAGGAGATGACCGCGTACTACGCCGACCTGGTCGCCAAGTACCCGCTGGTCTCCATCGAGGACCCGCTGA
>CAZZGU010000204.1:0-4542 GCA_964653755.1 uncultured Nigerium sp.
GGAAGCAGGGCGCTGGGCAGATCACCGAGGACGACCTGCTCGAGGCCACGCTGGAGGCGGATCCCGAGGATCTCTCCGACGAGGGTGACTCCTTCAAGGTCGTGTCCGATCCCGCTGCGCTCGTCGCGGTCCGCAAGGCGGTCGAGGCCGCGGGCTATGACTACGAGGCTGCCGAGGTCCAATTCCTCCCGCAGTTCACGCAGGCCGTCGACTCGGTGGAGCAGGCGGCCAAGCTGTTCAAACTGCTGGACGCCATCGAAGACGTCGAGGACGTCCAGAACGTGTACAGCAACGAGGACGTGCCGGACGAGATCCTCGCCGCACTGGACGACCAGGGCTAGTATCCGAACAAACGTTCGCCCAGGAGGGTCCATGCGCGTCCTCGGGATCGATCCCGGCCTGACCCGGTGCGGGGTCGGTGTGGTCGAGGGGACCCCGGGGCGGGCACCCACGCTGGTCGGCGTCGGCGTGATTCGGACCTCGGGGGATCTCGAGCTCGGTCAGCGCCTGTCGCTGCTCGAGGGCCAGATCGTCCAGTGGATCGCCGAGTACCGCCCCGACGCGATGGCGGTCGAACGTGTCTTCGCGCGGCGGGACGTGACCACGATCATCGGCACGGCGCAGGCATCCGGTGTGGCCCTCCTCGCCGGGACGCGTGCGGGGCTGGCGGTCGTGGAGCACACCCCGACGGAGGTGAAGGCGGCGATCACCGGTTCGGGGCGCGCAGACAAGGCCCAGGTCGGTCGCATGGTCATGCGGATCCTCCGCCTCGACGCCCCGCCCAGCCCCGCCGACGCGTCGGACGCCGTCGCCCTGGCCATCTGTCATCTCTGGCGCGCGCCCGCCCTGCAACGGCTCGCCCTCGCGCGGGCGTCCGCTCGTCCGACCCGAACCGCCCAGGGGGATCCGGCATGATCGCGCAGCTCACGGGGACTGTTGTCGCCGCCGGCGCCACCTGGGTCGTCCTGGACGTCTCCGGCGTCGGCTTCCGCCTGGCCTGCACCCCGGCCACGGCGGCGTCGGCAGGGGTGGGGCAGCCGGCCACCCTGGCCACCTCGCTCATCGTGCGCGAGGATTCCCTGACCCTGTACGGCTTCGCGGACGCCGCTGAGCGTGACACCTTCGAGCTGGTGCAATCCGCGTCCGGGATCGGACCGAAGATCGCCCAGGCGGTCGTGTCGGTCCTGCCCCCGGACGAGTTGCGTGCCGCCCTGGCCCGCGAGGACCTGAAGGCCCTGATGAAGGTCCCGGGCATCGGGCTCAAGGGAGCCCAGCGGATGGTGCTGGAGCTGAAGGACAAGGTGCACGCCGCGACTCTCGCCGCCGGGCGCCCCGCGACGGATGGGCCGGCGGGCTGGCGCGACCAGGTGCGGGGCGGTCTGGAGTCGCTGGGCTGGTCCACCCGAGACGCCGAGGCGGCCTGCGAGCGGGTGGCCGCGCTGGCCGAGCAGGATCCCGCGCCGGCCCTCGGCGAGCTGATGCGGGCCGCGCTCCGGTCCCTGGCCCGGTGACGGAGAGGCTGCCCGGATGGCCAAACTGACCGAGGATCCCCTCGACCCGCACCCGCACACCGACGACACCGCCGCGGACTCGGCGCTGAGGCCGCCGTCGCTGGCCGAGTTTCGCGGGCAGCCGCGCGTGTCCGAGCAACTCGGCCTCGTGCTCGCGGCCGCGCAGCAGCGCGGTCAGGTCCCCGACCACGTCCTGCTTTCCGGTCCTCCGGGCCTCGGCAAGACCACGCTGGCCATGATCGTCGCCCACGAGCTCGGCGCCCCGCTCCGCATCACGTCGGGTCCCGCCATCCAGCATGCCGGCGACCTCGCGGCGATCCTGTCGGGGCTGTCGGAGGGCGAGGTTCTCTTCCTCGACGAGATCCACCGGCTCGCCCGCCCGGCTGAGGAGCTGCTTTACCTCGCCATGGAGGACTTCCGCGTCGACGTGATCGTGGGCAAAGGCCCTGGTGCGACGGCGATCCCGCTCGAAATCCCCCGCTTCGTGCTCGTGGGCGCGACCACGCGGGCCGGGCTCCTGCCGGGCCCGCTGCGCGACCGGTTCGGCTTCACCGGCCAACTCGACTACTACGAGGTCACCGCGCTGATCGGCATCGTGCTGCGCAGCGCATCCCTGCTCGGCATCGGGCTGGACACCGACACCGCCGAGGTGATCGCCTCCCGGTCCCGGGGGACCCCGCGGATCGCCAACCGGCTCCTGCGCCGGGTGCGCGACTTCGCACTGGTCCGGCACGGAGGCCGGATCTCCCCCGACGTGGCGGCCGCCGCGCTGGAGTTGTACGAGGTGGACGAGCTCGGGCTCGACCGGCTCGACCGGGCCGTCCTCGAGTCGATGTGCAGCAGGTTCGGAGGCGGGCCGGTCGGCCTGTCCACGTTGGCGATGAGCGTGGGGGAGGAGCCCGAGACGGTCGAGGAGGTCGCCGAGCCGTTTCTCGTCCGGCAGGGTTTCCTCATGCGGACGCCGCGGGGCCGCGTTGCCACGAGCCGCGCATGGCGGCACCTGGGCCTCGCCGTGCCCGCCGCGCGCGCGGACCTTTTCAGCGACGCCGATGAGGCGCGGTAGTGTTGCTGGCCGGTGACCGCGGTCACCCCAACCGAGCCCGAAGGAATCGAAACAGACATGAGTGGTGACACGTTCTCGACCGTCCTGATGCTCGTCGTCGTGATCGCGGCGTTCTACTTCTTGCTGATCCGGCCTGCCCAGAAGAAGCAGCGCGAGCAGCAGGACATGGTGAGCAAGCTGGCGCCGGGCGTCCGCATCATGACGACGGCGGGCATCTTCGGGACCATCCGGCACATCGGGCAGGCCCAGGTGATCATCGAGACCGCCCCCGGCGTGGAAATGACCCTGGCCAAGCAGGCGGTGCTGCGCACCGCGACGGCGGCCGAGGACGAGTTCGAGTACGACGACGAGCCCGAGGACGAGCGCGCCTTCGAGGACGACCCGACCGACGAGGCCCAGGTCACCGATGACACCGGTGCCGGGGACGACACGCCCCAGCGCTGACGAGGACTGCGACTGTGGCAACCGAGAGCAGGACGCAACAGCGTCCGCTGCGCACCCTCGTGATCTTCGGGCTCGTAACCGTGCTGCTGTACGTCATCATGGCGGTGGCCGACGTCTGGACGCCGCGCCTCGGCCTTGACCTGCGCGGCGGAACGACGATCACCCTCACGGCACGCAACACCAGCGGAACCGGTGCGGTCGACCCGGTCAGCCTCGAGCTGGCCCGGACGATCATCGCCCAGCGCGTCGACTCGATGGGGGTCGGCGAGTCCGAGACGACCACGAGCGGGGACAACCAGATCACGGTCGCGGTCCCGAACGTGGCGCCCGCGAAGCTCCAGGAGATGGTCGGCCAGACCGCCCAGCTTTACTTCCGGCCCGTGTACAGCATCGACGTCGGCGGGACGCCGACCCTTCCCGAGCAGAGCGCCCAGCCGGAACCCACCCCCAACCGGCGGGTGGTCCCGGGGTTGCCGACGCCCGTGCCCAGCCCCCGACCGACCACGGCTGCTGCGGTGCCGCCGACGGTGGACGAGGTCCTCACGTGGGCGCCCTCGGAGCGGGACCTGGCCGATTTCGCCGCGTTCCAGTGCGGGGATGCGTTTCCCGACGTCCCCGACCAGCCGCTCGTCACCTGTGACCAGGGCGGGGCGACCAAGTTCCTGCTCGCGCCTGCGGTCCTGCGCGGCGACCAGCTCACCGACGCACAGGCGGGCATCCCGGCGAACTCCGTGACGCCCATCGTCACGCTGGAGTTCAACAGCGAAGGCGCGGTCATCTTCGAGAAGGTCACCGGGGCGCTGGCCCAGCAGGTCTCGCCGCAGAACACGTTCGCGATCGTGCTGGACGGGTCCGTCATCAGCTACCCGAGCGTGTCCGGGCCCATTCCCGGGGGGCGGGCCCAGATCGAGGGCAACTTCGACCAGCAGGAGGCCACTGACCTCGCCAACGTGCTCCGGTACGGTGCCCTGCCGTTGTCCTTCGACCTCTCCGAGGTGTCCAACGTGTCCCCGACGCTGGGCGGCGAGCAGTTGCGCGCCGGCATCATCGCCGGCATCATCGGCCTCGCCCTCGTCGTGGTGTATTCGGTCTTGTACTACCGCGGGTTGGCCATCGTCGTGATCCTCTCGCTCGTCCTGGCCGCGGCGATCACCTACGCGCTCATGGTGCTGCTCGGGGAGAGCATGGGCTTCGCGCTCAACCTGCCCGGCATCGCGGGTGCCATCGTGGCCATCGGCGTCACGGCCGACTCGTTCATCATCTACTTCGAGCGCATCCGGGACGAGGTCAGGGACGGAAGAACGCTCCGCAGCGCGATCGAGACCGGCTGGGTCGGCTCCCGCAAGACGATCCTCATCGCGGACGCCGTCTCACTCCTGTCCGCTGTCGTCCTCTTCGTGCTTGCCATCGGCGCGGTCAAGGGTTTCGCGTTCACCCTCGGGCTCACGACCCTCATCGACATCGCGATCGTGTTCTTCTTCACCAAGCCGCTCGTGACCCTGCTGGGCCGCACGCGGTTCTTCG
>CAZZGU010000205.1:0-4509 GCA_964653755.1 uncultured Nigerium sp.
CCACCAAGTCTAGGAGCCCTCAGGCAGCTTGACTTTCCTTAGGAACTCAAAGTCGACACTCGCATCTGACCCAGATCCGCGTGGGCCGGGTCGGCGTCCAAATCCGCGTGGCGCGCCGGTTAAGAACCGACGCCCCGGTTGTAGCCGTGGCATCGGTCCTGAAGTGGCGCGTCTGTGTGGGCGTTTGTCCTGACCCGGCGCAGATGTCCCTGGCCGGCGCAGATCTCCATCTGAGGTGAGGACGGCGGAGGTGTTCACGCTGCGGGTGATGGTCGGAGCCGCCGATCCAGTTCTGCACGGTCCCGGACGTCGTGGTGATGCGGCTCATCGGGCAACAGGGCCGCGTGGAGTTCGACCAGGTCCACCTGCTCGTAATGATCGACGTCAAAAGTTGCAACTGCGGGGCTCGTGGGTAACGGTAGCCGCGCCCTGCTGGGGAGTTCCCCCCCAGGAAGGGGGACCGAGCACATTCTGCCGTCCGGCCCTGGTGAGGGGTGTCCCAGTACTGGGAGGGCGTAACGCAGGCCCTCGGCAGGCGTAACGCGGGCCCTCGGCGGGCGTAACGCGGGCCCTCGACGGGCGTAACGCGGGCCCTCGACGGGCGTAAGGCGGGCCCTCGGCGGGTCACGATCCGGGCCGGACCCTGACGCGACGCCCGAGCCGTGAAGATGGGGGCGTGATCACAGCCATGGTTTCCTTCAAGGTCAAGAAGGGCGCACTCACCCGGGTCGCCACCGAGTTGAGCGCGATCGAGGAGGTGGCTGAGGTCTACTCGACCACCGGCGCCTACGATCTGCTCGCCCACGTGCAGGTTCGTGAGTACGAGAACCTCTCCGACGTCGTCAACGACAAGATCGCCAGCCTGCGCGGCATCAAGGACACGGTCACGGTCACCGCCTTCAAGCAGTACAAGTTCCGCCGGCTCAACGAGGGCGCCCCTGCCGTGGACGCCGCCCCGCCGCCACCCGGCGACGAAGTCCAGGTCCAGCTCGCCCGGGGCCGTAAGGCGATCGCGCCGGTCCTCGCCAAGCTCGCCGACAACTTCAACCTCGATCGGACCGAGATCTTCTCGGTCGTGAACGCCATCAACGCCGGCGAACTGTCGGACGTCCAGATCGCCGGCTTCCTCGTGGGTCTCACGAACAAGGGTCCGACCGTGTCCGAGGTCGCCGCCATCGCGGACGCCATGCGTCGCGTAGCCGTCCCGCTCGACGTCCACGTCGAGGGTGAGCTCTCCGACACCTGCGGCACCGGCGGCGGCCTGACCACCTTCAATGTGAGCTCCGCGAACGCGATCCTGTCCGCAGCCGGTGGGGTGAAGGTCGCCAAGCACGGAAGCCGCTCGATCTCCTCGTCCTCGGGGAGCGCCGACGTGCTCGAGGCGCTTGGCATCGACATCGACCTCACCCCCGAGCGGGCGGCCCACCTCATCGAGACCGTCGGCGTCGGCTTCCTGCACGCGCCCACGTTCCACCCGATCATGGGCCGGGTCTTCGGGCCCGAGCATGAACTCGGCATCAAGTCGATCTTCTTCACGATCATCGGACCGCTCATCAACCCGGCCGGCGCCCGCAACCACTCCATGGGCGTCTACAAGCCCGAACTCGTCTCGATGATGGCCCAGGTTGTCGCCGAGATGGACTTCAACCACGTCCTCATCGCGCACGGTGTCGACGGCCTCGACGAACTCTCCCTGCTGGGACGCACGTCGATCGCCGACGTGAAGGGCGGCAAGATCCGCTACTACGAGGTGTCCCCCGAGGACTTCGGCCTCCAGCGCTGCACCATCGCCGACCTCGCCGGTGGCAGCCCCGAGACCAACGCGCGCATCATCCGCGACCTCTTCACCGGGCGTGAGACCGGACCCCGCCGCGACTTCCTGCTCCTCAACTCCGGCGCGACGCTCTACGTCAACGACAAAGCCGACTCCATCGCCGACGGCATCGCGCTGGCGCGCCGCCTGCTCGACTCGGGAGCCGCGAACGCCAAGCTCGACGAGCTGATCGCCGCCTCGCGGGCGGGGGCATGACCTGCTCGGATTCCGCCCCCCGCTCGCTGGTGGCCGCGATCCGGGACCGCCAGCGGGCCGGCACGTTCCCCGTTCTCGGCGAGGTGAAGGCGCGTTCTCCCAAGGAGGGTGACCTGCTGGCCGGGCGCGACCCCGTCGACTACGCGCGACTCATGGAGGCGGCCGGCGTGGCCGGCATCAGCGTGGTCACCGAGCCCGAGCACTTCGGCGGCTCGGTCGAGGTGCTGCGCGCGGTCGCCGCCGCCGTCGGCGTCCCGGTCCTCGCCAAGGACTTCGTGACCACCCCCGAGCAGCTCGACACGCTGGCGGACGCCGGCGCCGCCGCCGTCCTGCTCATCGCGGCCCACCTCGCCCCGGACGCCCTGGCGGCCCTCGTCGACCACGCACACGGCCGCGGAGTCGAGTCGCTCGTGGAGGCGCACACCGCCACGGAGGCCGACACGGTGGCGGCACTTCCGGCAGACCTCCTCGGCATCAACAACCGCGACATCACGGTGCTCGAGGTCGACGACACCGACGTCTCACGCACCGCCGAGCTCGCGGGTCGCTATCCAGCGGGACGCCCCATCGTCAGCGAGAGTGCGATCGCGTCGCCGACCGACGTCCGTCGGGCCGCCGCAGCCGGAGCGGACGCCGTCCTCGTGGGCACGGCCGCTCTCCGCGCGCCCGACCCCGTCGCCTTCCTGCGGGGGCTCGTCGACGTGGGGTGGCCCGCGTGACCTGGGCCAAGATCTGCGGTCTCTGCCACCCGGAAGACGTGGCCGTGTGTTGCGAGGCGGGGGCGGATGCGCTGGGCTTCGTCGTGGACTACCCCGTCGACGTCCCGTGGAACCTGACCGTGGGGCAGGCCCGCGCGCTCATGGCCTTGGTGCCGCCCGGCATCGAGCGGGTGGCCGTGGTCGGCGACGACCCTGATCGGGTCCTGTCCGTCGCGGACGAGCTGCGTCCCGACCTCGTCCAGCTGCACGCGGATGAGGATCCCGCCACGACGGCCCGGCTGGTGGGGGACTTGCACGCCCGCGGCGTTCGGGTCGCCAAGGCGCTGCGCTTCGACGTGGTGTCCGGGGCCCTGCTCACCCGCCACGTCGTCCCGGGCACCCCGGTCGCCACCGCCCGCCACTACGCGGACGCCGGCGTCGACCTCCTGCTCGTGGACTCCGCGAGTGTCAGCCGTCCGGCCGGGACGGGACGAACCGTCGACCTCGGGGTGGCCCGGGAGATCCGTGATGGCGCCGGGATCCCGATCGTGCTCGCCGGCGGTCTGCGCGCGGACAACGTCGCCGCGGCCATCGCGTCCGTGGCGCCGTACGGCATCGACGTCATCAGCGGAGTCGAGGGCACCGTCGGACGCAAGGACCCGGAGCGTGTCCGTCGGTTCCTGGCTGCCGTGCGGGGCCCAGCATCGGGTGTGCCACGCCGGGCACGTTGACCGGCCCTGCTTCAATGGCTGCCATGAAGATCACAGTGGTGGGTGGCAACAAGGGGACGGGCGCGCAGGTCGTCCGGATCGCGGCTGAACAGGGACACGAGGTCACGTCTCTCTCTCCCGCACCCCACCGGCGGCGCCGCGCGCCGGCGTCCGAGAACTGAGCGGTGACGCGCTCGATCCCGAGACCGCCCGGCAGGCCGTCGACGGCGCCGACGCTGTCGTGGTCACGGTCGGCGGCTCGTCCGGGGCCGGCCGGCACCGCACGGAGGTCACCCGCAGCGTCCTCGCGGCCATGCGGGACGCCGGCGTCCGGCGCATCGTCGTGCAGTCGTCGCTGGGGGTGGGGGATTCGATGGGACTGATGCCCGCCCCCGCGCGCGTGTTCGCCAAGGCCGTGCTGGGGCGTGCGCTGGCCGACCACGCCGAGCAGGAGGCCGCGGTCGCGGCGTCCGGGCTGGACTGGACGGTGGTGCGTCCCGGGGGGCTCGCCGACGGGCCGGTCCCGGGCTCGGTGGTGGCGCAGGAGTCGAACGAGGGGCGCTCGATGAAGGCTCGCATCTCGCGCGCCGACGTCGCGACGTACATCGTCGACGCTCTCGCTGACCCGACCACGTTCGGACGCGCGCTGGCGCTGGGGACCACGTGAGCACTGTCGGCCCGGCCTCGAACCGGCGCGGGACGCCGGACACCGACCGGTTGACCTGGGTCACGCGGGCCGCGGCCTTCGCGGGAGTGGTGGTCGTCGCCTGGGTGTTCCTGTCCGCCTGGGGGGCGGTCGTGCACGGGCACCCCCTGTACGCCGTCCTGCTGGCCGCGACCCTGCTCGGCTCCGCGCTGCTGGCCTGGCGAACGCTCCGCCCCCTGCCTCGGTCCACCGGGTGGCGACGCGTCGCCCGTGCCGTCCTGATCGCGGCGTGGCTGGGGTGGATTGCGCTCCTGGGCTGGCTCCGCCCGTTCGTCGCAGTGGAGCCAGCGGTGAGCGCCCTGCGCTCAGACGCAGGGGTTGTTGTCGCCGAGACCGCCACGCGGATCACCCTGACCCCCACCGAGC
>CAZZGU010000206.1:0-4500 GCA_964653755.1 uncultured Nigerium sp.
GAGAGCACCTCGTGGCCGACCAGCACCTGCAGGCCGAAACGCGCGCCAAGGCTCTCGGGGGTCTGGAGCAGCAGACTGCTGCGCTTCTCGATCACGCCGCCCAGGTAGTAGGGCAAGCCGCAGTTCGCGAACGACACGTGACCTGACCGCTCGAAGACCACGATCTCGGCGTTCTCATCGAGCCGCCGCAACCGGGTCGCCGCGGACATGCCACCTGCAACACCACCAACGATCACTGTCTTCACGCCCCGCAGCTTATACCCCTAGGGGGATCAATGCCTACCGGACGCGCCGCGTTGCCGTCAGTCGCTCTTTCCCCGGAACTCGTTGACGCGGCTGTACATGTCCTCGATCAACTGGGAGAACCTCTTCTCGACCTCTTTGCGCCTGACCTTGAGCGTGGGGGTGAGCAGGCCGTTCTCCGAGGTGAACTCCTCCAGCAGCACCCGGAGATCCCGGACCTGCTCGTGGTGGGCGAACCGGGAGGTCAGCTCCTGCACGCGCCGACGTATCTCCTGGGCGATGTCGGGGTGATTCAACAACTCCGAGCGGTCTGCCCACCTGATCTGCAGCCGCTCCGCCAGCGCCTCCAACTGCGGCATCGACGGCGACACCAGCAGAGTGAGGTAGGGGCGGTTGTTCCCGAGCAGGACCGCCTGTTCGAACAGGGGGTCGGAGAGGATTGTTCCCTCGATGGGCGCCGGGGCGATGTTCTTGCCACCCGACGTGATGATGATGTCTTTCAGCCGGTCGGTGATCACGAGGTACCCGTCGGTGTCCACGTAGCCGACGTCACCGGTGTGCAGCCAGCCGTCGGCGTCCACGGCCTGGGCGCTCGCCTCAGGCTTGTTCCAGTAACCCTCCATGACGTTCGGGCCGCGGTACAGGATCTCGCCCTCGGCACCCACCTTCAGCTCGCCTCCGAAGACGACGCGCCCGCAGGTACCGAACTTGAAGCCGGCAGGAGCGTTGAACGAGACCAGGGGGGACGCCTCCGTCAGCCCGTACCCCTGGGAGAGCAGCAGGCCGGCGGCGGAGAAGAACTCCTCGATCTCCCGGCGCAGCGGGGCCCCGCCGCATGCCATGACCGACTTGGGGCCGCCGAGGGCGTCCCGGATGGAGGACAGGACGAGCCGGTCCGCCAAACCCAGTTGCGCCTTCCAGTACGGCGCGGGCTCCTTGCCCTTGCGGTAGGCGCGCTGACACTGGCCCCCCACGCGCAACGCCCACTCGAAGATCGCCTTCTTGGCCGGCGACCCTGAAACCTTGTGGTGGGCGGTCGTGTAGACCTTCTCGTACAGGCGGGGGACGCTGGCGAACATCGTCGGCTTGGCCTCGACCAGGGCCTCGGCCACCTTCTTGGCGTCCGCGACGTAGGTGTTCGTGCACCCGTGCGACAGGACGACGTACGTCCAGGCCCGCTCCAGCGCGTGACTGAGCGGCAGGAAGCACAGGGAGCTGTCCTCCTCGGTGATGGTGAAGAACTTGTCGAGGGCGTCGATCTGGAAGGTGAAGCCGCGGTGGGTCAGCATGGCGCCGCGGGGCTCGCCCGTCGTCCCGGAGGTGTAGATGATCGAGGCGAGCTCGTCGCCGCGAGCGGCCTCGATGCGGGCCGCCACCTCCTCCTCCGCCCAGGGCTCGACGGCCGCCGACTGAACCGACGCGAGCGTCACCACGCGTGGATCGTCAGTGCCGGTGGGTTCGAAGGTGTACACGCGCCGAAGCTCGGGCAGGTCGTCCCACACCGCCGACAGTCGGGCGAGCTCGGGCCGTCCGTCGACCACCGCGACCACGCACCCGGCGTCGGCCAGGATGTGCCGCACCTGGTCGCTCGTGCTGGTGTGATACAGAGGCACGCTGACAGCCCGGATGTCCGCGCAGGCCAGGTCGACCAGACTCCACTCGGGGCGGTTCGCCGAGAAGAGCGCGACGCGGTCCCCCGCGTTGATCCCCTCCGCCACCAGCCGGGCAGCGAGTCCGCGGGCCGAGGTCCCGAACTCGGCGTACGTCTGAGTGACCCACCGATCGAACTTGCGCACGCGAGTGGCCACCCGGTCGGGATGGCGGGCGAACGACTCTGCGAGACGAACGGCGAGGTGGCTGCGATCCATGGCGACCTTCTTCAGCAGGGCTACTCGGTGCGGACCAACTTACTCCGGCGTAGCTATCCCCCGCCTCCCCTCGTGCCACACTGGCCCCGAACAGGAGGACCCGATGTCCGGACTCACCGACCTTCACCAGATTCTCGGCGCCCTGCGGCCGACCGTCCGCCCCGGGGGGTTCGTCGTCGTCGCCGTCCCCCCTGGAACCGACCTGCCCGGCGTTCAGGCCCGGGTGGCCGAGGACGAAGCCGTCACCCTGGTACTCTCCCAGGCGGATGCCGACGCCGCCGGCCTTCCCTACGAGGAGGTCTTCGGCTGGATCACCCTGCAGGTCCACTCGTCGCTCTCCGCGGTCGGGGTCACCGCGGCCGTCGCCACCGCCCTCGCCCGCGTCGGGCTGTCGTGCAACGTGCTTGCCGGCTACTACCACGACCACCTGCTCGTGCCCCTCTCCGACGTGGACGCCGCCGTGGACGTCCTCGGCGGGCTCGCCTGAGCGGCGCCCCGGGATATCAACGCACGACTGCGGACGCGGGGTAGTTGCGGCGGCGCCCGACGCGTTAGCCTGAGCCGGTGAGGAGCATCTACGTCGCTGCACCCGAAGGCCGTTCCGGCAAGTCCATCGTTGCGCTGGGCATCCTCGATGCCCTCGCCCGCCAAGTGAAGTCCGTGGGGATCTTCCGCCCCCTGATCAAGGGCGGACTCGACCGTGATGAAGTGGTCGTGACCCTGCTGAGTCAGCCAGGGATCCGCCAGAATTACAGTTCCGCCGTCGGCGTCACCTACGACCAGATCCGGGAGAACCCGGGCACCGTCATGGCCGAACTGGTGAACAAGTTCGCCCAACTGGCCGACCAGTTCGACACGGT
Source organism: uncultured Nigerium sp. (assembly GCA_964653755.1). Lineage (GTDB taxonomy): Bacteria > Actinomycetota > Actinomycetes > Propionibacteriales > Propionibacteriaceae > Propioniciclava. The sequence goes on from CAZZGU010000206.1 coordinate 2,972, forward strand.
CGTGATCATCGGCTCGGACTACGCCGATGTCATCACCCCGACCGAACTGACGTTCAACGCCCAGGTGGCTGCCAACCTCGGCGCTCCCGTCGTTCTGACGCTGCCTGCCAACGAGCGGACCCCCGCGGAGGTCCGGGGCTCCGCGCTCAATGCCCTGGCCGAACTGCGTCGTAACCACGCGCGGCCGATCGCCGTGGTGGCGACGCGCGTCACCGCCAGCAACCTGGAGGGCACCCGCCAGGAACTCGCGAAGCTGGACGATGTCGTCACTGCGGCACTCGCCACCGACCCGGTGCTTGCGTCGCCGACCCTGGGCGCCCAACTGAAGGCGGTGGGCGCCAAACTGCTCACGGGGCGCCGGGAGCAGCTCGACCGCGAGAGCCAGGGCGTCATGGTCGCGGCCATGACCCTGCCGAACGCGCTCAAGGGGCTGTTCCACGAGGCCACAGTCGTCGTCCCCGGCGACCGCGCCGAGCTCCTGCCCGGAATCCTGATGGCGCACACGTCCACCTCGTTCCCGGACCTGACCGGCCTGATCCTCGTGGGCGGCTACGACCTCCCCGACAGCATCCGCCGGCTCATCGGCACCGTGCACCACGACCTCCCCATCGCGGTGACGCCGCTGACGACGTACCAGACGTCACAGCGGCTCGTCCGCGTCGAGGGCACCATGACGAGTTCGCCCCGCAAGGCCGAGCTCTCGCTGGAGATCATCCACGACGGCCTCGACGTCGACGCCCTCCTGGCCAAGCTCGACGAGGACGTCCCGCAGGTCCGCACCCCGCTCATGTTCGAGGCGGAACTCAACGAGATGGCGCGCCGCAACAAGCGCACGATCGTCCTTCCCGAGAGCCAGGACGACCGCATCCTGCAGTCCACGGACATCGCGCTGAAGCGCGGCATCGCCAACATCATCCTGCTGGGCGAGCCCGCTCGGGTTCGTGCCCGGGCGGACGAGCTGGGCCTGGACATCTCGGGCGCGGAGATCGTCGACCCCGCCGACCCCGAGCTGATCGATCGGTTCGCGGCCGAGTACGCCCGCCTGCGCGCCCACAAGGGCGTCACTCTCGAGCAGGCCCGCGATCGGTTCAAGGACGTGTCCTATGTCGGCACGATGATGGTCCACATGGGCATCGCCCACGGCATGGTGTCCGGGGCCGCCAACACCACCGCGAACACGATCCGGCCGTCCCTGGAGTTCATCAAGACCAAGCCGGGCGTCAAGGTCGTCTCCTCGTCGTTCCTGATGTGCATGGACGACCGGGTGAACGTCTACGGCGACTGCGCCGTCAACCCGAACCCCACGGCCGAGGATCTCGCCGACATCGCCATCGGCTCGGCGGAGACCGCGGTGGCGTTCGGTATCGAGCCCAGGATCGCCATGTTGTCCTACTCGACCGGGGCGTCCGGCGCAGGGCAGGACGTCGAGCTCGTCGCCCAGGCGACGCAACTCGTTCGGGAGCGGCGTCCAGACCTCCTCGTCGAGGGTCCCATCCAGTTCGACGCCGCCGTGGACGAGATCGTCGCCA
>CAZZGU010000207.1:0-4469 GCA_964653755.1 uncultured Nigerium sp.
GCCGAGGGCCCCTGTTACGTGCGCCGAGGGCCCCTGTTACGTGCGCCGAGGGCCCGCCCTATCCGCGACGCGCCCCCAGAATCCCACGGACCTCGGGCCCGTGGGACCCCGGTGACGGCGTCCGTTGGGTGGGGTGTTCAGCGGGTGACGGCGCCCACCGGGACCGACTCCCGCACCACGGCGGTGGCGGGGGTCTTCCGGCGCGCCATGATGGTCGCGCCCACCACGACCAGCGCGGCGAAGGCTGCCGCGACGCCGACGGCTGTCGACGCGGGGGCGTCGGTGAGGCGTCCGATGGCGATCCAGCTGAGTCCCCAGGCGAGGGCGGCGGCGGGGGCGTACCGACCGCCGAACGCGCGGGCCAACATGACGCCGATGCCAGCGGCCACGGCGAGGACGACCACGGCGAGGACCTGATTGCCCACGACGCCGAGGTCCCAGCCGGAGGAGACGCCGGCCGCGGTGATGTTGGCGGCGGTCGCGATACTCACCCAGCCGAGGTACAGGCCGAATGAGCCGTCCGTGATGATCTTGCCGGCCACGGACGGGTCGGGGTTGCGCGTGAGGGCCCGGCCGACGAGGCCGAGGACGACCGCGAGCGCGCCGATCACGAGGACGCTCGGCCAGATCAGGCCGGCCTGGGTGACGAGAAGCCAGCTCGCGTTGAGGATCATCGACACGCCGGCGAGCCAACCGATGGCGCGCTCGCGGTCCGAGGCCGCGTTGCGGGGCAGCCACTGCCAGAGCGTGTAGACGGTGAGGCCGGTGTAGATCACCGACCAGATGGAGAACGCGGCGCTCGCGGGGGCCAGGAGGGTGGCGTCCGCGGCGAGGGCGCCCCCGGACGACTCCTCGACGCGGGTCCCGATCACGCCGAACCCGAACAGTGTGCCGAGGATCATGAACGCCCACGAGAAGCTCACGAAGGCCTGTCGAGCGCGATCGCGCCCGGTGATGGTGTTGGTCATGGGTCACTCCTTCTCTTTCACTGTCTGAAACGTTGAGTTGGTGCGGGTTTGTTCCCGGTTGCACGGAGGGTTTGCAGAAGGTTGGTGAGGGTGGCGGACGTGGCGGTTCAGGCCGAGCCACTAGTCTGGAAGAACGAAGCCCGCCGTCAGGGAGGACACCATGCCCCAGACCAACAGCCACCTGCGACTCGTCCGCGCGCTCATCACCGGGGCCGCAACGACAGCGTGGTACGCGGTGCCCGACTTCGTCGCGAGCCGTCCCGTCCGTGTGGCGGCCAAGGCGGGTCTGGTCGCGGTCCTGTCCGTGCCCTTCCTCCCCGCGACGGACGCCGAGCGCGCCGCCTGGGACTCCCTGAAGCACGACCTCACGCCCGCGAACCCGTCCAGGGCGGTGCTGGCAGCGGGCGCGACTGCGGTCGTCGCCACCACCGCGCTCACCGTGGTCGCAGAGAAGGCCATCTATCGCAGGGGCGAGAGGCGGCGCCAGTCGGGTCACCACCTTGGACACACCCCGCTCGCCTTCCTGTTCGGGGTCGTGGGTGCGGCTTTCGCCTATGCTGTCGAACCCTTCCCCGCGGCGGCCGGCGCCCCCGTCGCGTGACTCCTCACGCTGCTGCCCCCGCGCATCCCCTCGCCGGACGCCGCCGCGTCCTGTTCGTGCACGCCCATCCTGACGACGAGTCCCTGTCCACCGGAGCCCTGATCGCCGACCTCGTCGCCCGCGGACACGAGGTCGCGCTCCTGACCGCCACTCGTGGCGAACGCGGCGAGGTCCGTCCCGGCTTCAACCTCTCAGGTCCCGCCCTGGTCGACCGCCGCGAGACCGAACTCGCGGCCGCAGCGTCAGAACTCGGGATCACCCACCGCGCCTGGCTCGGCGCCCCTCCTGCCCGTGCGGCCGCGCACCCCGCGCGCGTCTACACCGACTCCGGCATGCGGTGGGCGGACGCCGCCCAGACCCGCGCCGTCGCCGGCTCCGACGCCGGACCCGACGCCCTCACCCGAGCCGATCCCGCCGAGGTCGCCGCGGACATCGCGGCCTACGCCCACCACGTGGACGCCGACGCGCTGGTCACCTACGACGACGCCGGCGGCTACGGACACCCGGACCACGTCTTCCTGCACGCCCCCACCCGGGACGCCGCCGCCGTCCTGGGGCTCCCCTTCGTCGAGATCGTCTCCGACCCGTTCTCCGCCGATCTCCCCGTCGGCTCCCTCCCGGACGCCGTGCGACTCGACCTCTCCGCCCACCGCGCGACCGTCGTCAAGGCGCTCGCCCACTACGGCACGCAGCTCGTCGTGGTCGGCGACGAAGTCGTGCACGTGGGGGGCAACCGCCACCCGGTTCCGACGCAGGTAGCCCTGCGGCCAATCGTGTGAGACGCCGCTCCTGGCTCGCGCCGTCGTCTCGCGCTGGTTCGTGATGCCGACGCCCGCCAGTTGGTGGCGGTTGATGCCGGCGCGCGCGAGGGCGACGCCGATGACCTGGCGCACGTTGTCCCAGATCTCGACGGGGTCGTGCTCGACCCAGCCCGCCTGCGGGAACAGCTGCTCGTGTTCGCGTTGCCCGACGGCCACCACCTGGCCGGCGTGGTCGAAGATGATGGCCCGTGAGCTCGTGGTGCCCTGGTCGATCGCGAGGACGTAGCTGTCCACCGCTCACTCCATCCCGACGACGTCGGCGGCCCGGCAGCGCACGGCGGACGCCGCGGCGTCCGTCTCCTCGTGTTCGGCGGCGATCTCGGCGGCGATGCGGCCGGCGTAGTTGGCCTTCTCCGCGGCAGCGCGTGCGTCGTCCCACCCGAGCAGGGGGGCGGCGATGCCGGCGATCTCGTCGATCGCGGACGCCCCCCGGTCGCGGTGCTCGCAGTTGAGCCGGACCCGCGTCAGCATGATGTCCTCCAGGTGGAGGGCGCCCTCGTGGGTGCACGCGAAGGCGATTTCGGCGCGCGTGTAGGCCGGTTCGGCGGCCAGCGGGCTGGCGAGTGTCGGGTCGGCGTCCACCGTGGCGAGGAGGGTACCGAGGTCGGAGCCGTAGCGATCGAGCAGGTGCGCCACGCGCGAGGTGCTCCACCCGTACTGCTTCGCGATCCGGGGCGCCTGGGCTGTCATGGCGTCCAGGCCGGACGCCCCCAACAGCGGCGTCGTCGCCGTGACGGACGGCCGGCGCGCGGCCTCCTCCTTGCCGAGGGCGAAGTCGACGGCGTCCGCGGCCATGACGCGGTAGGTGGTGAGCTTGCCGCCGGCGATCACGGTCAACCCCGGCGCCGCCTCGGTGACGGTGTGCTCACGCGACACCTTCGTCGACCGCGACTCGTCGAGGGTGCCCGGCTGGAGCAGCGGCCTCAGGCCGGCCCAGGTGCCCATGATGTCGTCGTGGGTGAGCTTGTCGGCGAGCACGCTGTTGGCATGGTCGAGCAGGTAATCGATGTCGGCGCGGGTCGGCACGGGATGGCGCAGCTGCTCGTGCCAGGCGGTGTCGGTGGTCCCGATGAGCCAGAATCGCGGCCACGGGATGATGAAGAGCACGGACTTCTCCGTGCGCAGGAACATGCCCGACGTGGCGGGAATGCGGTCCCGCGGCACGAGGATGTGGATTCCCTTGCTGGACAGCACCTTGAGCCCTCCCTTGGCCCCGGCGAGGGCTTGGGTGTGCTCGGTCCAGACGCCGGTGGCCCCGATGACGTGCCGGGCGCGGACGTGGCGCTCCTCGCCGGTCTCGAGGTCGCGGACGGTGGCGCCCCCGACGCGGCCGCCGGAGTCCCGGCTGAGACCGACGAGGGAGGTGCGGTTCGCGGCGAGCGCGCCGTAGGCCACGGCCGTCCGGATCAGCGTGAGGACGAGCCGGGCATCGTCGACGCGCGCGTCGTAGTACTCCATGGCGCCGATGAGGGCGTCCGGGGCGATGCCCGGGAACCGTCGCAGGGCTCCCTTGCGCGACAGGTGGCGCTGGAGCGGGACGGTTCGCCGGAACCGGGCTCCCACCACGGCCATCGCGTCGTAGAGGCCGACGCCGAGCGTGGAGTAGGCGCGCTCGATGACGCGCGTCTTGAACGGCCACAGCAGGGGTTGCGCCTTGACCAGGTGGGGCGCCAGCGTCGTCAGCAGCAGGCCGCGTTCGTGGAGGGCCTCCGCGACCAGCTTGACGTCGAGCTGGTACAGGTAGCGCAGGCCACCGTGCACGAGACGTGAGGAGCGGCTCGAGGTGCCCGCCGCCCAATCCTGAGCCTCGACGACGGCCGTGCGCAGGCCGCGCGAGGCGGCGTCCAGGGCGATCCCCGCGCCGGTCACGCCCCCGCCGATCACGAGGACGTCAACTCCCTCGGCATCCGCCATCGCGGTCAGGGCCCCGGATCGCTGGGCGGCGTTGAGCGGGTTGTCCACGTCGACTCCTTCTGTCGGGATCCATGCTCGCGGGCCCGGGCCGGGCGTGCAACGGTCTCCGCCCGCCGAGGGCCTGCGTTACGTCCGCCGAGGGCCTGCGTTACGTCCGCCGAGGGC
>CAZZGU010000208.1:0-4444 GCA_964653755.1 uncultured Nigerium sp.
ATGGCGGTGTTGCCGGCCATGGTGAACTTCAGGTCGTCCATGTACCGCTCGGTGACGAGGTCGAAGCCCCAGAACGTGAAGAAGATGTGGGTCTCGATGCCCTCGCCGAGGGCGGCGTTCGCCATCACGAGCACCGGGTACGCCATGTCGAGGTTGCCCTTGGAGGCGATGAACACCATCTTGCGTTGTGGGGCCTCCGTCTCGGGGACGAGGGGCTTCACCTCGGCCTCCGGGGCCCTGGTCTGGTCGGTCATGCGGGTCTCTCTCTCGGTTAGACGCAGCCCTTGGGCTTGGGCAGCCCGGCGATGTAGGACATCTTCTTCGCCGGCTTCACCGGGAAGAGGGTGAACAGCTTCTTCATGTCGAAGCCGCCCACGGCGCTCACGCGGCGCAGCGTCGCGGTCTCCTTGCGGGCGGGGAAGTCCGCGCGCAGGAACCGGATCACCGCCCAGTGCTCGTCGGTCATGTCCTGGCCGATGAGCCGGGCCAGCTCGGCACCCAGCTTCTCGTCCCACTGGTCGTAGGCGACGAGGAAGCCCTCGTCGTTCACGTCGACGGGGCGTCCGCTGATCAGGGTGGTGGGCATGTGACTCCTTGTCAGAACTTGGGAACGATGGGGTCGGGCAGCCAGGTCGACGGGTCCGCGGTCGAGTCCACGCCGGGCCGGTCGACGTACGCCGGGATGACCTCGGGCGCGCCCTTGGCGGCAGGGCCGGCCTTCGCCGTGGGCCTGGTCGGGGCCTTCGCTGCCGGTTTCGCGGACGGCCGTGCGCCGGACCGGGGCGTCGCCGCACCGGGGACGGGGACCGTCCGCGTAGGGGCGGACGCCTTCGGCGCGGCGACCTTGGAGGCCTTGCCCGGTGCTGCGGCTCCACCGGACGCGGCGTCCTCGACGTTCTTGCCGAGCAGGTACATGTCGGTGGTGAACGGCAGCGGGCGGCCCTTGATGAGCATGTTCCAGTACACCCAGCGGAAGGCGACCTTGGCCAGGTGGTTGAGGCGGGTCTCCTTGAGCAGGCTCATCGGGCCCACGACGGGGAGCGGGAACTCGCCGGTGTAGGGCTCCGTCTCGTAGTTGAAGTCGAGCAGCATGCCCTTGCCGTGGCCGGACTCGATGAAGCAGTTCGCGTGGCCGTCGAAGTTGTGGGTGAGCTGTTGGCCCCTCAGGTAGAGCGGGAAGTTCTCCATGAAGACGTCGACGGAGAAGTGGGCGACCGAGCCGGCCTTGGAGGTCTGCAGGGTGCCACCGTCGCCCAGCACGAAGATGTCGGGGTGGGAGAGCGCCCGCATGGTTCCCTGGTCGCACGGCACGAGGTTCATGTCATCGCCGAGGCCCGACTTGGCGATGTAGTCGGGGCCCATGTTGAGCGGCACGGTCACCAGCAGGTCGAACGGGATGTGGCGGTCGTCGTAGGAGACGATCTCCTTCGTCTCGTTGTCGATGCGCTCGATGGCGAAGTCGGTCTCGATGCTGATGCCCCGCGACGAGAGCGCGGTGGCTAGTTCGCGGCTGGCCACCGGCTTGGTGAACGCCCCGTCGAGCGGGGTGACGAAGGTCAGCTCCGTCTTGTGCCGGATCTTCTTGTCCTCGAGGTAGGCGTTGGCCAGGAAGATGAACTCCAACGCCGCCACGGGGCACTTGAACGGCACGTCGGTGATGTGGACGACCATGCGACCGCCCTTGAAGCGCCGCATCGCCTCCTGCAGTCTGATCGCGCCTTCGAGGTCGTAGAAGTGATGGACGCTGACGCCGTACTCGGGGCCGTCGCCGCCGGGGGTGGCTTCCGGGCGGGGCTGGACGCCGGTGGCGATGATCAGCGTGTCGTAGTCGACCGTGTTCCCGTTGTTGAGGAACACGGCCTTCGCGTCGGCGTCGACGCGGTCCACGCCGCACAGCACAAGATCAACCCCGTCGGGGATGAACGAGTGCCGGGCCCGGACGATCTGGCGCGGGGCCAGCTGCCCGAACGGCAGGAAGAGGTAGCCGGGCTGGTAATGGTGCTGGTCGTCCTGGTCGACGACCGTGATCTGGAGCTCGTCGGCGGGGTACTTGGCGCGCAGCTTGTTCGCCGCCATCGTGCCCGCGGTGCCGCCGCCCAGGATCACCACGTTGTGCATGGGGTCTCCTCCGGTGAAGGTATCTGAGTAAATTCCACGATACCCCATGGGGTATCGACCAAGGCAACCCTCACTAGCGCCTATTTACGCCCGTCCATGGGTCGCCGCCGGTCCGCACGACGGATTCCCGCGTGGCCGGTCTCCGACCTGGCTTAGTGCCGCGTCCTGCGTCACGCCCGGGCCGAGCGTGGGCGCCCGTGACGCGCGTCATGGGCAATTGCCGCGATAGGGCGTGAGTCGAGAAGTGGGACACTGTCGGGGCAGCGCCCGCGCCGGGAGACTGTGCGGGGTCGGGCCGGCGCCCGCGCCGGGACGCCCTGCCGCGGGATCGCCGCGGGGAGTACCCTCCCGGCAAGCGGCGCCAACCCAGACGCCCCGGAAGGACGCATCATGACCCCCGCGACCCTGTCCCGTGCGGAGCGGCTCGACCGGCTGCCCTTCACCCGCCAGCACGGCAAGTTGCTGGTCGGGTCCGGAATCGGCTGGGCGCTGGACGCCATGGACGTCGGTCTCATCTCGTTCGTGATGGCGGCCCTGGCCAAGCAGTGGTCACTGGACGCCACGACCCTGTCCTTCATCGGCTCGATCGGCTTCGTCGGTATGGCCCTGGGCGCCTCGCTGGGCGGGCTGCTCGCCGACCGGATCGGCCGCCGCCAGGTCTTCGCCCTCACGTTGCTGGTGTACGGCGTCGCCACCGGCGCGTCGGCGCTCGCCACGTCGGTGGCGATGCTCATGGCGCTCCGCTTCCTCGTGGGCCTTGGGCTCGGCGCCGAGCTCCCGGTCGCCTCGACGCTGGTGTCCGAGTACGCCCCGCGCGCCATCCGCGGACGCGTCGTCGTCGCCCTGGAGTCGTTCTGGGCCGTCGGCTGGATCCTCGCCGCGCTCATCGGCTACTTCGTGATCCCGACCAGCGACGACGGCTGGCGCTGGGCGTTGGCGGTCGGCATCGTCCCGACCGTCTACGCGTTGGTCGTGCGGTACGGACTCCCCGAGTCGGTGCGCTTCCTCGAGGGCAAGGGCCGGTTCGCCGAGGCAGAGAAGGCTGTCCGCGCCTTCGAGGACGCCGCAGGCGTCGCCCCCGTGCCGAGCCCGGACGTGCCCCCGGTGAAACGGCAGGGGACCGACTCGATCTGGTCCCCGGCCCTGCGCACGCGAACGGCCGCGCTGTGGACGGTCTGGTTCTGCATCAATCTCGCCTACTACGGCGCGTTCATCTGGATCCCCACGCTGCTGGTCGGGCGCGGCTTCCCGCTGGTGAGGTCCTTCCAGTTCACGCTCATCATCACCCTCGCGCAACTGCCCGGCTACGCGGTCGCGGCCTGGCTGATCGAGGTGTGGGGCCGACGCATCACGCTCGCGGTCTTCCTCGCGGGCTCCGCCTTCGCGGCCGGTGCCTTCGGCTTCGCGACCACCGAGACGATGATCATCCTCACCGGGTGCCTGCTCTCCTTCTTCAACCTCGGAGCCTGGGGCGCCCTCTACGCCGTGGGGCCGGAGCTGTACCCCACCACCGTCCGGGGGACCGGCACGGGAGCGGCGGCGGCGTTCGGGCGCATCGCGTCCATCATTGCGCCGCTCATCGTCCCGCTCCTGCTGGGGGCCGGCGGGATGGTGCTGCTGTTCGGGGTGTTCGGCGCGGCGTTCCTGCTGGCCGCGGGGGCCGCGCTCGCGCTCCCCGAGCAACGGGGCCTCGCGCTGCGCGAGGGCTGACGCGGCGGCCGGCGCCCGGACTTTGCGCGAACCGGGCGCGGCACGCGGCGGCAGCCAATAGCCTGAGGGCGATACCGTCTCGAACGACGTCAATCGACCAAGGAAGGCCACCCATGAACGCGTTCACCTGGACCGAGCTGGACCGCAAGGCCGTCGACACCGCCCGTGTGCTCGCCGCCGACGCCGTGGAGAAGGTCGGCAACGGCCACCCCGGCACCGCCATCTCGCTCGCTCCCATCGCCTACCTTCTGTACGCGAAGGTGATGCAGGGCGACCCGGCGGACGACCGCTGGCTCGGCCGCGACCGCTTCGTTCTCTCGGCGGGCCACAGCTCGATGACGCAGTACTCCCAGCTGTTCCTGCACGGTTACGGCCTCGAGATGGAGGACATCGCGAGCCTCCGCACCTGGGGCTCCCTCACCCCCGGCCACCCCGAATTCGGCTGGACCAAGGGCGTCGAGTGCACCACCGGCCCGCTCGGCGCCGGCGTCGCGAACGCGGTGGGCTTCGCGATGAGCGCGCGCCGCGTCCGCGAGATGCTGGACCCGACCGCCACCCCGGGTGAGTCGGTCTTCGACCACTTCGTCTACTGCATCGCCGGCGACGGCTGCATGCA
>CAZZGU010000209.1:0-4438 GCA_964653755.1 uncultured Nigerium sp.
CGATGGAACCGGCGAGCGCCTGCGGCTGCGCTCCGGACCTCTGGTTCGAGCGGCTGAACATGCCGTCCAGCAGGTCGGGGCGAGCCGCGAACATGCTCTGGTAGAACTTCGGGGTGATGCTGGGGATCCGTCCCGCAATCACCGGTGCTGTGGCCTCGATCAACGGGCGCGCCATCTCGGTAAGCATCGTCGCTCCTTTCAGAAGTGTGCCTGCAACCTACCGAGTCCAGCGAGCCCGCGTCATCAGACCGGAAGCCCCCTCCCGGGCTCGTTCCGGTCGGACGCGGTGGGTCCGGCGTCCTCCTGGACCTCCCCCGCCCGCCCGCTCCGCAGCACGGAGTGATCGACTTCACTTCCGCGCCGGCTCCAGCCCAACGCATCATCCTCGGGTGATGGACGCCGCCTCCAGTACGGTGGGTCCATGCGCGTGGCCCTCTTCGACTTCGACGGCACCATCGCCGACTCCGGGCCCACGATCCTGGCCTCGGCCCGCGCCGCCCTGGCTCACCTCGGGTACCCGGAGCCCGAGCCCGCGCGCATGCGGCGTTTCATCGGTCCCCCGCTGCTGGTCGGCGTCACCGAGGTGCTCGGCGTCCCGGCCCCGGACGCCGTGCGCTTCCGCGGGGTCTACCGCGCGATCTACACCGAGCGCATGACGGACGCCGACGCCTACCCCGGCGTCCCGGAACTGCTGCGCGCGCTGCGCGAGGACGGCTGGACGCTCGGCGTCGCCACCTCCAAACGCGAGGACCTCGCCAGCCGCATCCTCGACGCCCTCGACCTCTCCGACCTCTTCCACGTCGTGGCCGGTGGCGACGTCAACGACCAACGCGCCGACAAGGCGTGGGTCCTCGGGCGGGCGTTGGGTCTCCTGGCCGCGCAGCACGTTGACACCTCCCGTGCCGTCATGGTCGGCGACCGCAGCCACGACATCGTCGGCGCCACCGAGGTGGGCCTGCGCTCGATCTTCGTCACGTGGGGGTACGGCCCGCCGGAGGAGTCGGCCGGCGCCTGGGCCGTTGCCGACACCCCCACGGCCGTCCGACTGGCGCTCGCAGAGGCCTGAGCGCCACCTCCGCGGTCCCACCGCTCGGCCGGACGCCGCGGCGTCCGACATGCTCGCTAGCCTGCGCAGAGCAACGGAGCGAGAGGACGAGGCGTGACCCAACAGACCTGGCAAGCGATTTCGATGATCATCTACCTGGTGGCCATGGTCTACATCGGCCTGCTGGCGAACCGCCGCACCGAGAACCTGGACGATTACATGCTCGGCGGACGCCGCCTCTCCCCCGCGGTGTCGGCGCTTTCGGCAGGGGCGTCCGACATGTCGGGCTGGCTGCTGATGGGCCTGCCCGGGGCGATCTACGTGAGCGGGCTGGTCGAGGGATGGATCGCGATCGGCCTCACCGTCGGCGCGTGGCTGAACTGGAAGTTCGTCGCCCCCCGGCTGCGGTCCTACACCGAGATCGCGGCGAACTCGATCACGATCCCGTCCTTCCTGGGCGCCCGCCTCAAGGACTCCAGCAACCTGCTGCGGCTGGTGTCCGGGGCGATCATCCTGGTGTTCTTCACGTTCTACGTGTCCTCCGGGATGGTGTCGGGCGGGACGTTCTTCGAGACGTCCTTCGGCATGAACTACGCCCTCGGCATGGTCATCGTGGCCGCGGTCACCGTGCTCTACACGCTGGTCGGCGGCTTCCTCGCGGTCTCGTGGACCGATGTCGTCCAGGGACTGATGATGGTCACCGCACTGGTCCTGCTGCCGCTGGTCGGTGTCATCCACGTCGGCGGGCCCGGCGCGATGGCGGACGCGATCACGGCCGTGGATCCCAACCTGCTCAACTGGGTCAGCGGCGGCACCGCCATCGGCATCGTCTCCGCGGTCGCGTGGGGACTGGGGTACTTCGGGCAACCGCACATCCTGGTCCGTTTCATGGCGCTGACCTCCGCCCACGAGGCGACCGCCGCCCGGCGCATCGGCATCGGCTGGATGATCCTGTCCTGCCTGGGCGCCGGCATGACCGCGCTGGTCGGTATCGCCGTGTACCAGCACGACGAGGGCCAGTTGGCGAACCCGGAGGGCGTCTTCATCGCCCTGGGCCAACTCCTCTTCCACCCGCTGATCGCAGGGTTCATGCTGGCCGCGATCCTCGCCGCGGTCATGTCGACGATTTCGTCGCAGCTGTTGGTGACGTCGTCCGCGCTCGTCGAGGACCTCTATCGCGCCTTCAGCACCCGCGAACTCTCCCCTCGCCAAGGCGTGTGGCTCGGCCGCCTCGGCGTCCTGGCGGTCTCGGTCGTTGCCGCCTTGCTGGCGTGGCAACGCAACGACACGATCCTGGGGCTGGTCGCGTTCGCATGGGCAGGCTTCGGTGCCGGCTTCGGGCCGACCGTCATCCTGTCGCTGTACTGGCGGCGACTCACCGCCGCCGGAGCGGTCGCCGGCATGGTGACCGGGGCGGTCACGGTGTTCGTGTGGAAGAGCTTGTCCGGCGGCATCTTCGAGCTGTACGAGATCCTGCCCGGCTTCGTGCTCAACCTGCTGGTGGCCGTCGGGGTCTCGCTGGCGACGAGCCGGTCCGTTCCCGACATCGAAGCCGAGTTCGAAGAGGCCGTGGAGATGGCGCGGCGCTGACGCCGGTCGTAGCGCCGGTCGGGCTCCTTCGTCACACGCCCGCCCCTCGGACGGCCGCTGGCCCCCACGGCAGGATGGCCCCCGTGCAAGCGCTCCTCCTCGGACTCGGCATCGGCCTCGCCGCCGGCGTCAGCCCGGGACCCCTCCTGATGCTCGTCATCACCTCCTCCCTGCGCGGCGGGCTGCGGCACGGCGTCGCGGTCGCCGCGGCCCCCGTGCTCAGCGACCTGGTGGTCGTGGGCGTCGTCCTCGCTGCACTCGGTCAGGTACCCGAGCGCGCGCTGGCCGGCCTCGGCGTTGTCGGCGGGCTCGTGGTGGTGGGCGTCGGCGTCCAGACGATCCGCGAGGCACGGGGAGCCACCCTCGCAGCCAACCCCGCCGCCCCCCGGACCAGCCCCGCCGGCTCCCTCAGCCGCGGTGCCCTCGTCAACCTGCTGAGCCCCCACCCCTGGATCACCTGGATCACCGTCCTGGGCCCACTCACCCTCGCCCAGTGGCGCGTTGCCCCCGCGTCAGCCGTGCTCTTCGTGATCGGCTTCTACCTCACGCTCATCGGATCGAAGGTCGCGGTCGCTGCGCTGGTCTCGGGCGGACGCCGCCGCCTCACCGACGCCGGCTACCGCGCCACCGTGACGGTCGCTGGCGTGGCGCTGATCGGGTTCGGGATCCTGATGCTCGTGGACTTCGCCCGGGGACTGCTGTGACCTTCATCGCCGATCTGGCCGACCGCATCGACTCCGGTCTCCGCGCCCGCTCCCGCCCTGAACGCGCCGCGGGTGAGAAGGCCTATCTCAAGAGCTCGCTCGAGCACTACGGCACGTCAGTGCCTGCCACCCGGACGGCCGTGCGCGAGGCGCTCGCCGGCGTCCGCCTCACGCACGACGACGTCGTCGCTCTGGCCGAACGCCTCTGGGTCTGCCCTGGTCACGAGATTCCGGTCCACGAACTCCGGCAGGCGGCCGTCGAGGTTCTCGAGGCCCACGTCGGACTCCTGGAGGCCGGTGACATCGTGCTGCTGGAGCGGCTGCTGAGGGAGGCCCGTGGTTGGGCGCTGCTGGACGGCCTGGCCGCGTCCGTCGTCGGACCCCTGGTCGAGCGCGAGCCGGAGCTCACCAGCACCCTCGACCGCTGGGCCAGCGACGATGACTTCTGGATTCGCCGCGCGTCGATGCTGGCCCTCCTGCTGGCGCTGCGCCGCGGCCAGGGCGACTTCGAGCGTTTCGGGCGCTACGCCGACGCCATGCTGGACGAGAAGGAGTTCTTCGTCCGCAAGGCCATCGGCTGGGTGCTGCGCGACACGGCGCGCAAGCGCCCCGACCTCGTGTTCGCGTGGCTCCTCCCCCGGGCCACGCGGGCGTCCGGGGTGACATTCCGGGAAGCGATCAAGCCCCTGGACACCGCCCAGCGCGCCGCGCTGATCGCTGCCCGCTCCTGAGTGCTTCTGAGGCTGCTCCTGAGCGGTTTCGGCCGGTGCCGACCGCTCCACTGGAAACAATGCGGAAGATCGCGCAGGGAGTATGCTGCGCGATCTTCCGCATTGTGGATTCGTCAGGCCCCAGAGCCCGCGCATCCGGCCCGACTTCAGGCGTGCCGCCCCGGCTCGTAGGCGCAGAAGGGTTCCTCGGCGAGGTAGTCGCCTGTCATCGCGTACGCCCGCGCGCGCGACCCGCCGCAGGAATCCCGGTATCCGCACTCCGCGCACTTGCCCTTCAGGAGACTGCGGTCCCGCAGCTCCCGGAACACCGTCGAGTGGCGGTAGATGTCGATGATGTCGGTCTCCCGGATGTTGCCCGCCTTCACGGG
>CAZZGU010000210.1:0-4419 GCA_964653755.1 uncultured Nigerium sp.
TCGTCTACGCCGACTACTCCAAGGACCGGATCGGCTGGTTCTTCGGCCTGACCGGCTGGCAGTTGGCCGCCCTCGCGGTCACCGTGCTGCCCGTGTTCGCCGCCATCAACGCCCAACGCTGGAGCCTCGCCGCAGGCCTGGCCGCAGCCTGGACGGTGCTGGCTGGCCTGGTCGCCGTCCCCGTCCGGGGACGCTCGGCCACCGGCTGGCTGGTTGCGTGGCTGGCCCACACCCTCGGCGCGGCCGCCGGCTGGACCAGCTACCGCAACCTCGCCACCCAGGGCCGGGCCGGTGACCCCCACGAGGCCGACCTCCCCGGCGTCCTCGCCGGCATCACCATCCACGACGGACCACCCCACGGCCCCACCCAGACCCGCATCGCGATCATCCAGAACCACGCCACCCGCACCTGGGCGGTCACCGCCGCCGTCACCCACCCCGGCATCGGCCTCGCCGACGCCACCGAACGACACCGCCAAGGCAGCGGACTCACCAACCTGCTCGAGGTCTGCCACCGCACCGAACTCATCGACGAGATCCTCCTCCAGGTGCGCACCGTGCCCGACGACGGCGCCGAACGCGCCCTGTGGGTCCAGCAACACAGGCGCGGCGACAGCCCGCCGCTGGCCACCCACGTCAACGACGACCTCGCCAACGCGCTCACCCGCGCGTCGGTGCGCACCGAGACGTTCTGCACGATCGTCGTCGGCGAAGCCCGGCTCGGACGCGATGCGCGCGAGTCCGGCGGCGGCCTCGACGGCCGCGCCCGCGTCCTCTACAGCCTGATGGGCGAAGCCGAAGCAGCCCTGCGCGGCAGCCTCGGGGCCACCGACGTCACCTGGCTCACCTCCCCGGCGTTAGCGTTGGCCGTCCGGACCGGGTTCGCCCCCGGCGACCGGGCCGGCATCATCGAAGCCCTCGCCGCCCGCGACACCAACCCCGACGTGAACGCCGACGTGCCCTGGGCGATGGCCGGACCATCCGGCGCCGACAGCGTCGCCCGGCACTACTCCCACGACGCCTGGAACTCGGTGTCTGCGACGGTGCGGCTGCCCGACAAGGGTGCCGTCATGGGGGCCCTCGCGCCGGTCCTGGCGCCCAGCGAACCCGGCGAACGCCGCAGCCTGCTGGTCGCGTTCCCGATCCTGCCCGCCGGCACCGCCGACCGGCAGACCGCCAACAGCGAATGGGCCGCCGACATGGCCGCCGGCTTGCGCGGCAAGCTCGGCATCCGCCCCCGCGCCCGCGACCGGCACCAGGCCGACAAAGCCCACACCCTCGACGCCAAACTCGCCCGCGGCAACGCCCTCACCCGCCCCTACGCCGTCTGCACCGTCACCGTCGGCAAAACCGCCCGGATCACCGAGTACGGCCGCAAACTCGACGCCGCGATTCGTCGGGCCGGGTTCGCGCCCCTGCGACTGGACCTCGCCCAAGACGCCGGCTTCGCCGCCGCCACCATCCCCCTCGGGGTCAGCCTCACCCGAAAGACCGACGCATGAGGTCCCCCAAGGTAGTGAGGCCGAACGGGCAGGGCCGCGGCCGGGACACCGCCCAACTGCTCGCCGATTTCGGGCACCCGCTGCCGGCCGCCCCTGAAGCGGCAGCCAGCGTGCGGGCCCCGCGGCTCTTCCAGCCGGTGTCACGGCGCGGGCCGCGGCAGAGCGGTCGGGGGTGGAGTCCCGCGGCGGCGCCGGTGTCGGTGTGGCGGATGACCTCGGACCAGGCGCCCGTGTTGTGGCCGCTGATCGCCACCCCCGGCCTGCCACCCACCGGCGCGCAGATGGGCATCGACCACCTGTCGGGGGGTTCGTTCTACGCCGACCCCAACGGCTGGGTGCTCGATGATGCGATCCCGGTCACGAACCCGAACATCTTCGCGTTCGGCAAACCCGGCCGCGGCAAGTCCGGCACCGTCAAGGCGTTCTGCCTGCGCATGATGGATTTCGGGTACCGCACCCTGATTCTGGGTGATCCGAAGGACGAGTACGAGAAGCTGTGTCACGCTCTGGGCGTCGAACCGTTCGCGATCGGCCACGGACTCGCGGCCCGCATCAACCCGCTCGCCTTCGGACCCCTGGCCCAAGGCTGGGAACAGCTCACTGCTGCGGAGGCGCAGCGTCGGTCGGCGGTCGTGTTCGGGCGCTGGCTCACCCTCATCCGGGGTCTGGTCGGCTCGCAGCGGATCGGGGACCGGCGGGTGCCGTTCGGGCCCACCGACGAGGTCGTCGTCAAGACCGCGCTGGCGCACTTGACGGGCTATCACGCCGGCAACACCCGGCTGACCGAGACGACCATCCCCAGACTGTGGCAACTCCTCGACACGCCCACCGAACAGCTCGTGGCCGAGTGTCGGTATGAGTCGGAACGCCAGTTCCTCGACGAAACCCGCCTCCTGCGCGACGCGCTCGGGCAGTTGGTGTCGGGGGCGTTGGCGGGGTTGTTCGACGACCACACCACCATCAACGTCGACTGGAACGCGCCGATCCAGTCGTTGTCCCTGTCCCGCCTGGAGGCGCTCGGGGACGAAGCCGTCGGCATTGCGCTGACGTGCCTCAACAGCTGGGGACGTGGCATGCGGGAACTCGCCGCCCCTGGGGACCTGCGGATCGTGGTTCGCGACGAGTCCTGGAAACAGCTCCGCCTCGGCCCTGATGCGGTGAAGAGCTTTGATGCGGACCTGCGGTTGTCCCGCCGGGATGGGGACATCCAGTTCGCGGTCGCCCACAAGCCCTCCGACCTGCTGTCGGCCGGGGACGCCGGCTCGCAGGCGGTGGCGATCGCCAAGGACCTGCTCCACCTGGCGGACATCAAGATCCTCCACGGCCAGGACCAGGCCGTCGCCGACGAACTCGAACGCCTCCTCGGCCTCGGCCCCATCGCCACCAGTCTGGTGACCGGGTGGGCGATGCAGGGCAAGGGCCGCGCCCTGTGGTGCGTGGGGGACCGGCAGTACAAGGTCGCCACCATCCTCCACCCGGCTGAGGCTGCGATCGCGTACACCAACGACGCCCTCGACACGGCTCGTTAGGAGTTCCCATGAATACTGACCACTCCGACAGCGGCGGCAAGACCCTCGCCCTACTGCTGGCACCCGTGCTGCTGGTGCTGTTCGGGATCCCCCTCGCGGCGGCGCTGATGGTCGCGGCTGTCGCCGCCCCCGCCGCCGCCGCCACCGCGAGCCTTGGGCCGTGCACCACCATCGGTGCGGATGGGACTCTGGGCGTCCTCGAACCTCTGCCGGCGCCGGGGGAGCCACGCCGCGCCAGCCTCACCAATCCACCCACCGCCATCCCCGAGCAAGTGCTCGCCCTCTATCAGGAGGCGGCCGGCCGGTACGGGATCGCGTGGCCGCTGCTTGCCGGGGTCGGGATGGCCGAAACCAACCACGGACGCCTCACCGCCACCAGCTCCGCCGGCGCACAGGGGTTGATGCAGTTCCTACCCGCCACCTTCACCAGCTACGGGGTCGACGGCGACCGTGACGGGCAGGCGGTCATCACCAACGATGCCGACAGCATCCACTCCGCCGCGAACTACCTCACCGCATCCGGCGCCCGCGACGGCGACGACGGCATCCGGACAGCGCTGTTCGCTTACAACCACGCCACCTGGTACGTCAACGACGTCCTCCACTACGCGCAGCACTACCAAACCCAGGCCTGCACCCCGACCGCCGGAGAACTGCCCGCCGGCCCCGGAGGAACCTGCCCACCCTCAGGCAGCCCCGCCGAGAAAGGACTCCAGCCAGCCGCCCTGCAGGGCCTGCGGTGCACCAAGCAAGCGTTCCCGTGGATCACCACCATGTACGGCGTCGGTAGCCGCCCCAACGTGTCCGACCACCCCGCCGGACGCGCCGTCGACTTCATGATCCCCAACTGGAACACGACCGACGGCCGGGCCAACGGCTGGCAGGTCGCTCACTGGCTGCAAGCCCACGCCGCCGAGCTGAACGTGAAGTACATCATCTTTGACGACCGCGTCTGGCGCTCCTACAACGCCGCCGCCGGTTGGACGGCCTACAGCCATCCCAACGGCTCCACGACGGCGACGCTCCGCCACCAAGACCATGTCCACGCCAGTATTAGTCCTAGCAACTAGCTCACGCCGGCCGATCACCCCCCCTCAACGCAGCCAGAGCGGGACGAGCCCATCGCGACCCAAGCCTCTCAGCCGACCGGCAGCCTCAAACCATGCAGACGGTCCAGATACCACCGATCAAAACAAGGACGCTGACGCTGCCCCTCGACGATCGTGACATCACTCTCATGCCCAGAGTCGGACGTCGGTCAATCATGAGCGATCCCGTCCGTGCGATTCTGCCGACAACAGTAGGCGGGCGGGGAGGCAGCACCGGGGCCACGCGCTCCACGCCAGCCAGCTGCATCGGACTTCCGAAGCGCCCAGATCCGCTGGTTG
>CAZZGU010000211.1:0-985 GCA_964653755.1 uncultured Nigerium sp.
TCGGGATGAGTACGTAGACAGCGGCACCGGCCATCAGGTTGGCCCACCGCCCGTACATGCGGAGTTGGCGGCCACGCTGGGTGTAGGTGTAGCGGCGCTCGATCGTCAGGCCCAACTGGGCGAAGAGCATCTCCAGGTCGATGAGCGTGGTGTGCCGCAGGTTGGGCGTGTCGTACCACGCGTACGGCATCTCCTTCGACATGGGCATCCGCCCTGCCAGCAACCGCAGGCGGTTCTGGTAGAAGCCGAAGTTGGGCAGCGACACGATGAGGCGGTCCCCGATCCGGGCCATTTCGCGGAGGACGAACTCGGGCTGCAGGATCGTCTGCAGGGTCCGCGACAGCACGACCGTGTCGTACGACTTGTCCCTGAAGTCGGGCAGGGACTTCACGACGTCGCGTTCGATGACCGGAACGCCTCGGCGAACGGCCTTGAGGACTGCCTCAGGGGCGATCTCGACGCCGGTCACCGCACACCCCTTCACGGCGGCGAGGTGTTCCAGCAGCGAGCCGCTCCCACAGCCCAGGTCCAGGACCCGGCCGCCCGCAGAGATCTGGTCGGCGACGAGGGCCAGGTCGGGTCGAAGCGTCATCGCAGCCCCACCTCCAGTGCCCGGTCGAAGAAGGCCCGCAGGGTGGCGTGATAGGTCTCGATCTCCAGCAGGAACGAGTCGTGCCCCCACGGCGAGGCGATCTCCCGGAAGGTGACCGGGAGGTGGGCCCCCTCGAGCTGGCGCACGATGCGCAGGGAGTGCTCGGTGCCGAATCGCCAGTCGCTGTCGAACGACAGGACCAGGTAGCGCACCGGGGAGGCCTGGACGGCGGCCAGGGCGTCCGGCCGTTCGAACGGGTCGAAGTAGTCCATGACGCGGGTGAGGTAGAGGTAGCTCAAGGCGTCGAACCGCTCCAGGAAGGTCTGGCCCTGGTGGTCCAGGTAGGACTCGACGGCGAAGTCGATCCCGAACCCACGCGGCTGCCTTCCGTTC
>CAZZGU010000211.1:995-4414 GCA_964653755.1 uncultured Nigerium sp.
CTGGCGTCCGAACTTCTCGGTGAAGGCGCCCTCCGAGAGGTAGGTGATGTGCGCCATCATCCGCGCGATCGACAGGCCGATGTTCGGGGTGACGCCGTCCTCGGTGTAGCGGCCGCCCCGGAAGTCCGGGTCTTCCATGATCGCGCGGCGGGCCACCGCGGAGAACGCGATGTTCTGGGCCGTGAGCCGGCTGGAGGCCGCGATGACGATCGCGTGAGCGAGGTCCTCGGGGTGGGTCAGTGACCACTCCAGCACCTGCATTCCCCCCAGCGAACCCCCGATCGCGGCCAGGAGACGTTCGACTCCGAGGTGGGCGAGCAGCGCGCGGTGGACGGTCACGAAGTCCGCCGTGTCGAGCAGCGGGAAGTCCAGCGCGTAGCGGCGTCCGGTGGCCGGATTCTCGGTCAGCGGACCGGTCGTCCCCTGGCACCCACCGAGCAGGTTGGCGCACACGACGAAGAAGCGGTCGGTGTCGAGCGGCTTGCCGGGGCCGATGAGGTTGTCCCACCAGCCCGGACGCCGCGCCGCCGGGAGCCAGCCGGCCGCGTGGGCGTCGCCGGTCAGCGCGTGGCACACCATGACCGCATTGCCGCCGGACGCGTCAAGGGTGCCGTAGGTCTCGTAGGCGACGTCGACGGGACCGAGGGTCGCCCCGCTGGCGAGCACGAGCGGCTCGTCCACGGTGAACAGGCGGACGAGCCGGGTCTGGGTGACCCCGACGGACCCGGGATCCTCGGCAGGGCTGTGGACCTCGACGTCCGGCGCGGGGCCGGATGGGAGGCGGCGGTCCATGGTTCCCCTGTCTTCGTGAGGCATCGGTCGGTCGGAGGCGTCGGCGTCAGGCTAGGCCGTCGCCGGACGGCTCGCCGTCGATCTCAGCCGTGAAGTCCAGGTCCGCGAGCGTCTCGTAGCGGTTGCCGCGGTCGGCCAGATGCGACTCGATGAGCCGGAAGGAAGTGGCCCGCCAGCCGGCGCCGCCGAACACATCGAGCACCCGGAGCCACCGCGTGGCCTCCAGGGGTCGGTTGCTGCGGGCCAGCGTGAGGTGGGGGGTGAACCGAGTCCCGTCGACCCGGACGCCCGCGCGCTCGGCCGCCGTCCGGGCCCGACGGGCGAGCACGCCGAGGGCCTCCCTTCCGACGGGGACTCCCAACCAGAGAGCCTTCGCGGCGTAGGGGTTCGGGAACGCGCCTGCCCCGGCGAGCCGGACGTGGAAGGGCGCCGTCCGGACGGCGACGTCGCGGAGGCTGTCAAGGAGGCCCTCCAGGTCGCTGTCGGCGACCGACCCCATGAAGGACGTCGTGAGATGCCAGCCCTCGGGCTTGGTCCAGCGCAGGCGCGGGTCGGCCTCGCGCCGTGGCGCGAGGAACTCGTCGAGTGCCTCCACGACAGCGGTCGGGGGCACCAGTGCCGTGAACAGGCGGGATCCCATGCGTGCGATGATAAAGCCCGACGATCGAAGGGAGTGTCATGGGATCGCTCGAGGAACGTCTCTCAGCGGACATGGTGGCGGCGATGAAGGCGCGCGACAAGGACGCCACCGGGACGCTCCGCATGGTGATCGCCGCGCTCAAGAACGAGAAGGTCGCCGGCAAGGTCGCGCGCGAACTGTCGGACGCCGACGAGATCGCAGTCCTGCAGCGCGAGGTCGCCCGCCGCAAGGACTCGGCGCAGGCCTACACCGACGGCAAGCGCCCAGAACTCGCCGCGAAGGAACTCGCGGAGGTCGACTTGATCGCCCGCTACCTGCCGGCCGCGCTGACCGCGAAGGAGCTGGATCTCCTGGTCGAAGAGGAGGTCGCGGCCGCGGCCGCGACCCTGGGAGCCGCGCCGACGATGAAGCAGATGGGCCTCGTCATCAAGGCCGTCACCGCCAGAGCTGCGGGCCGCGCCGAGGGCGCCCAGGTGGCCGCCAAGGTGCGGGCGGCGCTCTCGTGGCCGGGGGCACGCGCGACATCAGAGGCACACTGGGAGCCATGAACGTCCGCGCACTCGCCGTGTCCCTCCTCGTCGTCGCGTCCCTCGCCGGTTGCAGCCCCGCCCCCGCCGCCTCAGCCCCCGCGGCGACCTCCGGGGCCGCCGCGCCCGCGGCCCTGGGTGAGACCGTGGACGCCGCGGGCTTCGTGCAGCTGGTCAATACGCCGGGGGTCGTCGTCCTCGACGTGCGTACACCGGCGGAGTTCGCCTCCGGACATCTCGAGGGGGCCGTCAACATCGACATCGAGTCGCAGGACTTCGCGACCCGGGTGGGCGAGCTCGACCGCTCGGTGACCTACGCCGTGTATTGCCGCTCGGGCAACCGCTCAGCGGCCGCGCTGACCGTGATGAAGGAGCTCGGCTTCACGGGGCTCCACCACCTTGCGGGCGGCATCGGCGCCTGGCAGCGAGCCGGGCAGCCCGTCGTCCGGTAGCCCGCGATGACCGCCACACCGGCCGGCACCACGCCAACGGTCACGGAGTCCGTCCGCACGGTTCTCGCGACGCTGACCGGGCCCGACCGGCCCGGGCTCAACGCCCTCCTCCTGGGGTCGATCGCCGACAGTGGCGCCGAGGTCCTCGACTTCGAGCAGGTGGTCGTCCGCGGCGAGATGTCGTTGGCGTTCCTGTTGGGGTCGGTGTCCTCGCGAGCTGCCGACATGATCGACCACCTCGCGGGGACGGCGGCGCGTCTCGGGCTGGCCGTCCGGGTGGAGGAAGGGATCGGCGACAACCCGCCGCGTCCCAACCGCGCGATCGTCACCGTGCTCGGACGCCCCCTGCTGGCCGGGCACATCGCTGCCGTCGCCCGGATCATCGCCGACCACGGCGGCAACATCGACCGGGCGCGGCGCC
Source organism: uncultured Nigerium sp. (assembly GCA_964653755.1). Classification (GTDB taxonomy): domain Bacteria; phylum Actinomycetota; class Actinomycetes; order Propionibacteriales; family Propionibacteriaceae; genus Propioniciclava. The sequence continues at coordinate 3,828 of CAZZGU010000211.1, forward strand.
TCTCCCGGACGCCGCTCACCACGCTGGAGTTCTGGGTGTCCCGCGCCGACGTGGCCACGCTGCGCCCGGCCCTGGCCTCGGCGGCCTCTGCGTTGGGCTGTGACGTCTCAGTCTCTCCCGCAGGTCTGGCCCGACAGGGCCGCCGGCTGGTCGTGCTCGACGTGGACTCGACGCTGATCCGCGACGAGGTCATCGAGTTGCTCGCCGAGCACGCCGGGTGTCGCGCCGAGGTGGCCGCAGTCACCGAGGCGGCGATGCGCGGCGAGCTCGACTTCGCCGAGAGCCTGCGCCGGCGCGTCGCGACGCTGGAGGGACTCCCGGTCAGCGTGTTCGAGGAGGTCCGGGCTGCCATTCGGTTGACCCCGGGCGCCCGTACCCTCGTGACGACCCTGCGCGACCTGGGCATGTCGGTCGGCGTGGTGTCGGGGGGGTTCATCGAGATCGTCGGACCCCTCGCGGGCGAGCTGGGCATCACCTACGCTCACGCCAACCGTCTCGAGGTGGTCGACGGACGCCTGACGGGCCGCGTCGATATGGTGGGCACGGTGGGGCAGGACGAACTGAACGCCTTTTACGAGGTGTCGCGG
>CAZZGU010000212.1:0-4385 GCA_964653755.1 uncultured Nigerium sp.
AGTCCGCCTACGAGATTCTCGGGGCGCGGATGCGCGCCGGCGCCGAGGCCGCAGCCGCCGAGGCCGCTGCCGCAGCGGCGGCCAAGGAGCGGACCCGGGCGGAGGCGGAGGCCGCGCGGACGACCCGGAGCCGGACGACGACCGCGCCACGCCGGGAGAAGTCGCTCCTCGAGAAGATCAGCGAGAACACGATGGTGCGGCAGATGGCCCGCTCCGCGGCCCGCGAGATCACGCGGTCGGTGTTCGGGACCGCGCGCCGTCGGTGATCTGTCGCTCAACCCACGCTCGACGCCAAATTCGGCCGGAAATGGGCCGAAAAGTGCGTCGAGCGTGGGTTGAGCGACACCTCCGTCAGGTGACCGGGGTCACGCGCAGCAGTTTGTCGTCGTCGCCGTTGCTCGTCGTGAGGTAGAGGGCGCCGTCGGGGCCGAGCCGGGCGGCGCGGAGGCGCCCGTAGCCGCCGTCGAGCTGGGCCGGCCGCGCTTCGCCGGTCAGCTTCCCTGCCTCATCGAGCGTGAGGATGATGACTTTGGACCCCTTGAGCGCGGCCACGGCAAGGGACCCGTCCCAGGCGCCCCACGCGTCACCGGCGAGGAACTCCGCGCCTGCCACCGCCTCGGTGGGCCGCCCCGAGGACCACACCGCCGCGACGGCGTCGGGGAAGGCCCGGGTGTCGGTCATCGGGACCGACTCGTCGTAACCCCCGCGCGCACCCGCGGGGTTCCAGCCGTAGTTGCCGCCCGCGACCAGCAGGTTGACCTCATCGTCGCGATCCGGACCGTGCTCGGCCGTGAAAACCTGCCCGCTGCCCGGCCGGACCGCCACCCCCTGAATGTTCCGGTGCCCGTACGTGTACACGTAGCGCTCGTTGCGGTCGGTCGAGCTGATGAACGGGTTGTCGGGCAGCGGTTCCCCCGTGACGAGGTCGAGCCGCAGCGTCTTGCCGCCGAGGCTCGTGCGCTCTTGGGGGAGCGTGCCGTTGGCGGTGTCACCCGTCCCGACGATGAGGGCGCCGTCGTCCGCGAGGGCGAGCCGGCACCCCGAATGGCGCCCGGACGCGTTCGTGGGCAGGCCGGTGAGCAGGTCCGTGACCTTGTGGGCGGACGCCCCGTCCTCGGCCAGGCGCCACGTCGTGAGCCGCACGTCGATCGGACGCCCACCCTCGGCGTGGTTGGCGCAGACGGTGAACAGCCGGGACTGCGCGAAGTCGGGGTGCAGCACCATCCCGAGCAGGCCGCCCTCGCCGCGGGCGTACACGTCGGACAGGTCCGCATCCACCGGCGAGGTCGTCGCCCCGGGCCCCGTCCCCGACACCAGGGTGAGGCGGCCGGGTCGCTCGGTGATCAGCACGCCGCCTTCGGGGAGGAAGCCGAGGTCCCAGCCGTGCTCCAGTCCCGAGGCCACGACCTCGACCTCGAGCGCGGGGACACCCCCGGACGCCGTGCGTGCGGGGGATCCGCTCGCGGACGACGACTGCGGGGGGCTCGGAGTCGTGCAGCCGGCGAGCACGAGACAGACGAGCAGGGGGGCGATGATGCGTCGGGCAGCCATGCCCCATCGTCGCCTCGCCGGGCGAGCTTGTCGAGGCCGGCGAGGGGCTGCCCGCCATCCTGCAGCCGGGACTCCCGGCCAGCGTCCACTACTTGCGGACGTACACCACGGTGCCCACGCCCACGCGCCCGAACAGGGCCTCGGCGTCCGCGGGCAGGAGGTTGATGCACCCGTGACTCCCGCCGCGATAACCCTCGCTCGCGAACAGGGGAGACCCGTGGACGTACACCAGTCCCTTGATCAGCACCAGGGAGTTCGGCATCGCGCCCTCACCGTAGACGCGGGACGTCGGGTTCCTGTACTTGGTGAGCACCGGGTAGGCGCCCGTGGGCGTCCGGTGCACGCGCCACCGTCCGGTGTCGGCCCTGTTGGGGATCTCGACGCGAGTGAACCCGCCGAAGCGGGCCGCGTAGGTGTTCTCCACCCGTCCGCCCGAGACCACGAACAGCTTGCGCTGGCGCTGGTCGGCAAACAGGCTCGTGCCTTGCCTGCCGAGGATGTCCGCGGGAACCCCGCTGGGGACGCCGGGCTGCGGGCTCTGCTCCAGGCGGGCCCACGTGAGCGAGCCGACCACCGCGTCGTCGTAGAGACGCCGGGCACGTTGGTAGTTCAGGACTGCATTGGCGGTGCCCCGGCCGAAACTGCCGTCGATCCCGAGGGCGTAGAACCCGTGCTGACGCAGGGAGCGCTGCAGCACCCTGACCGCCTCGCCCCGGGAGCCGTACCTCAGCGTCGGCCTTTCCGTGGCAGCGAAAGCGGGTTGTGCGGCCACCATCGGTGCTGACAGGGCGGACGCCGCGACTCCGGCCAGGAGTGCGCGTCGTGAAATCGTCATGACTCCTCCCTCCACAGCCAAGCATGGCCGGGTTCCGGACGCCCCGCCAGACCCACCGGCGCGGACTCCGGGCTCACGCCTCGCGGGAGCTGACTCACGCCTCCCGGGCTCTGGCCTTGAGTCGTTGGTTCTCGGCAACCACCTCGCGGTAGGTCTCGCGCTCACGCACGAGCCACTCGGGCGGGGCGGCGATCAGGGCACCGATCTGGGCGGCGTCGAGCGCTTCCGTGATGCCGGCCCGGGTGAGTCCCGAGCGGGAGATTCCCAACTTCTGGGCCGTCACCTCACGCGGGAACGGGCCGTTGCGACGCAGTTCCGTGAGCCACGCCGGCGGATCGGCACGGAGGGCGTCCAGTTCGGCCCGCGTGATCGGCGAACTCTGGAACTCCTCGGGGGTTGCCGGCAGGTGGACGCCCAGCTTGCTGGCTGCGGTCGTCGGCTTCATCGTCTGGCTCACATCGATCAGCCTAGGGCTCCGGGCGCGCAGGCGTCCGGTAGCCTGCGCGCGTGATGAATCCCGTGCCGCCCGATCCGGCCGAGCGCGCAGGGCTGCGCGTCGGGTTCGTCCCCGGCGTCACGCTGACCAAGTGGCGGACGATGTGGGCGCAGCGCTTTCCGCGCAGGCCGCTCGACGTGGTCGAGGTCGCGGTGGACGACCAGCGTCGGGTCCTCGAGGGCGGCGCAACCGACGTCTGCTTCGTCCGGTTGCCGGTGGAAACCGAGGGGCTCCACGTGATCCGGCTGTATGAGGAGGCGCCGGTGGTGTGGGTGTCCAAGGACCATCCGGTGGCCCTTTTCGATGAGGTGTCGACTGCCGATCTGGCCGGGGAGACCGTGCTCGACGAGGTCGACCCGCGCAGCATCGACCTCGTGGTCCGGGGGGAGGCTGTGCTTCGGGTGCCGATGTCGATCGCGCGGTCGTCGAGCCGCCGCGATCTGGTGTACCGGCCGGTCACGGACGCCCCCGCCACCACCGTGGCACTTGCCTGGCGGGTCGACAACGAGCACCCGGCGATCGAGGAGTTCATCGGCGTCGTGCGCGGGCGGACGGTGAACAGTTCGCGGACGGCCCAGGAGCGTGCCGCCAGGCAGCAGAGCACGCCGCGGCCGAAGCGAGGCCCTCGGCGGTGAGAACCCGGGCCCTCGGGCGGAGCTACGAGATCCGGATCCCGTAGATCTTCCGGTCGTAGGAAGCCACGACGATCATGTTGCCGAACACCGCGGGCGTCGCCTCGACGTTCTTGCCGAGGTCGACGGTGGAGATGTCCTCGCCGGTCAGGGGGTCGAAGAGGTGCATGATGCCCGCGCTGTCGGCGAGGATGCCGTACTGCGTCCCGTCCGTCGCGGTGATGATCGTCGGGGAACTCCACGAGTAATTGCCCAGGTGGCGCCGCCAGATGACGCCGCCGGTCTGCTTGTCGAGCGCGATGAGGTCGCCTTCGCGCGGGGCGGTCGTCCGGGAGACGTTGAAGATCACCATGTCCGCCATCGCGCCCTGCCCGACCACCGGGGTCGCCAGGACTCCGCCGTTCACGCCCGTGTAGTAGGACGGGATGTCGTACTGCCAGACCTGCTCGCCCGACAGCGCGTCGATCTTGCGGATGTTCGTGATCCGCTCGCCGCCGTCCCGGCCACGGTTGTCAACCTCGTTGCCCGTGTAGAGGTAGACGCCAGCCGGCTCGACGTCGAGCACGAGTGAGGCGTCCGTGTCGTCGCCCACGTCACGCATCCACAACACCTCGAGGGTGTTGGCGTCCCAGCAGAACAGGTTCCCGTCGTTGTCGGCGGCGTACATGAGGTTGCGGTAGGCGACGGCGGAGTTCTCGATGCCGTACTTCTCCGAGATCGGCGAGGAGTAGGTCATCTTCACGACGTCGGGGTCGACGCTCACCGTCCGCGCCTCAGCGTCGAACGAGGTGTTGAGCTTCACCTTGTAGACGAGCCCGTTCTCGGCGGGTTCGATGAGCGTGTCGGTCTGCCGGTTGACCAGCGCAGAGCT
>CAZZGU010000213.1:0-1922 GCA_964653755.1 uncultured Nigerium sp.
GCCGCGCCGGAAGTACCGGCGGTGTCTGCGGCCGCGCCGGAAGTACCGGCGGTGTCTGCGGCCGCGCCGGAAGTACCGGCGGTGTCTGCGGCCGCGCCGGAAGTACCGGCGGTGTTTCCCCGCCGCGGAGAAGGGTCACGCCCGCCGCTGCTTCGGCCACAGGGCGTTCGAGATCAGGCGCGCCAGGACGTCACGGTTGCGCGCCTCCGCCCAGCCCCAGTGCACCATCCACCAGCCCGCCTGACGAGCGTCCTCGTCGCGGCGCTTCTCGCGCATCACGGCGTCCGCGGCCGTCTCGCCGGGCCGCAGCAACTCGCCGTACTTGACCTTGCCGTCCACCTCCCCGATCACGCCGAACTCCGGCCACGCGAAGTCCCCGAACCCGATGACGCGCCCGGCCGCGTCGACGATCGGATGCTGCAGGACCGGCATCGGCAGGCCCGCCCGCGCGATCTGGACCCTACTCATCGACTCCGCCGGCGACTCCGCCCTGGCGTCCGCGAACTCCACCACCTTCGCCAACTGCCCGCAACCACGAAGCCCGGACGCCCGCGTCCGCTGCAGTTCCAGGGCGGACGCCTCCACCCCCAACCGGAGTGCGGCGTCCGCAGCGATCACGCCCCACTCGAAGGGCTCACCCCGGGCGAGGTCGGCGGCGGTCCGTGCCAGGGAGGTGACGCGCAGGTCGTCCAGCATGATGAGATCGTCGGGATGGAGGTCCGCGCCGTGGACGACGAGGTTGCGGGTGGTGCGCGTCCGGCGTCCGATGTCGCGGGTGACGTGGACGCGGCCGAGGAGTCCCGATCGCAGAGGAAGCTGATGGAGCACGCCCGCGGTTGCGTGGCTCAGGACGCTGTCGGGATGCAGCAGCGGGACCGTCGCCAGCGCCAGGCGTCGATGGTGCTGGCGCTGGTCGAGGTCGAGCGGTTGCGCGTAGACCCCGCGGCGAACCCGCTCCAGTTCGGCGCGTTGACACATCAGGCGGACGTCGCGGCCGGTCCGTCCCTCGCCCACGAGGGCCTGCCAGGTGATCAATTGTTCTTCCACGGCTGACAGCCGACCACGTCCGTCCGACCAAACGCGCGGCGAAAGCGGCCTCCGGGCGACATCTGTGGATAACTCTTCCTCCGCGGCCCACCTGTGGACCGCGAGCGACCGCGCGCCGTCAGACGCCGGCAGCGTCCGCGGCGGCGAGCGTGCTGGACCCCGCGCCGGAGCGGGCGCTGGAGATCGTGAGTCGGAGGGGTCGGGTCGGGTCGGGTCGGGTCGGGAGATAAATACACCGCCGGTACTGGCATTCACCGCCGGTACAACGGCGGTCGATGTCAGTACCGGCGGTGTTTCCGCACGAGCCAGAAGTACCGGCGGTGTTCACGCGCGGCCATACTGGGGCATGGCTGTTGAGTTCCAGGTCACCTTCGACGCCGCCGATCCCCGCGCCCTCGGCGAGTTCTGGGCGTTCGCGCTCGGCTACGAGCACGACAAACCGCCGTCAGGTTTCGACTCGTGGGACACGTTCCTCGAGTCGATCGGCGTACCCCCCGAGGAGCGCAATTCCGCGTGGGCGCTCCACGACCCGGACGGCCGTGGGCCGCGGGTGTTCCTGCAACGGGTCCCCGAGCCGAAGACCGCGAAGAATCGCTGTCACCTCGACCTCCGGGCCGCCCCCGGACTGGAAGGCCACGAGCGCATGGCCGCGCTCGAGGCCCGGGCCGCCGAGTTGGTGGCGAAGGGCGCGACGCGACTTCGCCGCTTCGAGCCCGGGACCTCCTTCAGCGCCGGCTTCCTCGTCATGGCCGACCCCGAGGGCAACGAGTTCTGCTTGGACTGAGCGGCGGCGTCCGCTGATGAACACCGCCGGTACTGACATCTACCTTCGGTATAGCGGCGGTCGATGTCAGTACCGGCGGTGTTCACCCGCG
>CAZZGU010000213.1:2022-4345 GCA_964653755.1 uncultured Nigerium sp.
GAACCGAAGTACCGGCGGTGTTCACCCGCGGAACCGAAGTACCGGCGGTGTTCACCCGCGGAACCGAAGTACCGGCGGTGTTCACGCCCCCGCCCCCGCCCCGACCCCCTACCCCGACCCAGGCAAGCACCTCACCGCGCCCGCGGATGCGCGGCCAGGAAGACCTCGCGTAGATGTTCGGCGGTCACCATGGTGTAGATCTGCGTCGTCGTGACCGACGCGTGCCCGAGCAACTCCTGCACCACCCGGATGTCCGCGCCGCCGTCCAGGAGGTGCGTCGCGAACGAGTGCCGCAGCGTGTGCGGGCTCACCTCCACCCCCAGCCGCGCGCGCTCCCCCATCTCCCGCAGGACGTTGAACGCCGACTGCCGGCTCAACCGCTCCCCGCGCGCGTTCAACAGCAGCGCCGGACCCGGACGCCGCGCCTTGCGCACCAGCTCCGGACGCCCGCGCGTCAGGTAGTCCCCCACCGCCGTCCGCGCGAAGGACCCCAACGGCACCAGCCGCTCCTTGCGCCCCTTGCCGAACAGCCGCAGCGCAAGGTCCGGGTCATCCAGCTGCGCCGTCACGTCGTCCACGTCGAGCGACACCACCTCGGACACCCGCGCTCCGGTCCCGTACAGCAATTCCAGCAGCAGCACGTCCCGCAGCCCGGACGCCGTCGTGCGGTCCGGGGCCTCGCAGAGCGCCTGCACCTGCGCCACCGACAACGCCTTCGGCAGCCGCCTCCCCTGCTGCGGCGGGGCCACCGCCTCGGCCGGGTTGTCGGGCGCAGCGCCGTCCGAGGCCGCGAAGCGGTGGAACGAACGGACCGCCACCACCGCCCGCGCGACGCTCGCGGGCGCCAGCGCCGGCCGGTCGCCGCCGGACCGCAGCGCCGCCGCGAACCCGGACACGTGCTCGGGCCGCACCGCAGCCAGCTCGCGAACCCCGAGCCACGCCAGGTACTCCGCGTAGCGCCGCAGGTCGCGCCGGTAGCCCGCCACGGTGTGCGCCGACGCCCCGACCTCGACGGTCAGGTGCTCCAGGTACTGCTGAACATGCTGCTGCACACAACCAGGCAGTCCAGGCGTCGGCCCACCCGACGAGGTCCCGTTCACAGCAGAGACTCCCTCAGGTCGTGGCTCCACCAGTGGCGCACCTCGTCCCTGGATCCGGGTGCGGAGCGCGTGACAGCTTCCTCCCAGAACGCGGTCAGATGGCCTCGCAGCGCTTCACCGGAGTCCCCGATGAGCGCAGCCTCCGTGACACGGCGAACAATCGCATCCAGAATGGCCTGAATTCGCACTTCATCCACGCAGGCGCCGAAGGGCGCTGGGGCAGGCTTCCCCGCCCCGTCTTGAACACTCAATCGTCGCCTGAAGGCGTCCCAGCAGGCCAGACGAAGGTCCGTGAGATCGTCGTGGAGTTTCTGTCGCACGTGCACGGGGAGAGCGTCGGTGCGCTCCATGTTCCGTGCCGCAGAGTAGAACGGATCAAGCGGATCCCACCACCTCCGCACCTCACTGAAGATGGCGCCCACGTGCTCCGACGCGAAGCGCCAGGGGATCTCGAGCGTCTCGGGAGACCACGGCGTGTCCCGGAACGCGCGCCTTTTACTCCAAGGGGAGCCGGGCTCAATCCTCATCCATCCGAACGGCGTCCCTACCTCTCGCGCCAACCCGTAGGCCGACGCAATCGTTATCGACTCCTGGAGTTCAGTGACCGTCACCCCAGGGTCGAAGAGGATGAACCCTGCCTCCAGTTTGATGCCTGTTGCCCGCAGCATGTCGAGGGCCGCGAGGTTCTCCGTCGCCGTGGTGCCCTTCCCGAAACGCTTGAGTTGAGAGTCGGACAACGACTCAATGCCAACGAAAGCCCTGGTGAGGCCGGCGCTGCGAGCGCTCTCGAGAAGATCGCTTCCTGCTGCCAACACACTCCCGACACGTACGGAGGCGGAGAACTCTAGGCGGGGGAACTCCGCCACGAGCGCCAGCAACTCCTGCACGCGCGCCTGACCGGTCCCGAGGATGTCCTCGTCAGTGAAGGTGAACTCCCGAACTCCGAGGCGCTCGAGATCGGCGAGGGCCTGCCGCACCTGACGGAGAGGAGTCAACTGCAGCCCCGCTGAACCCACCGGTCTCACGCAGAAGGTGCAGCGACCGTAGCGGCAGCCTCTGCTCGCCTCGATTCGCCGGTAGTAGTCGCCCGGAACCCGCACAGGCGCCGCAGGTGGGTGACCCCAGTCACCTCGCTCCGCTTCGAGGACTGGAGGAGGCTCCGGCATCCCGGCGTCCTCAGAAACCCACTTCACGAGCCGACGAAGGCCAGATTCACCCCACCC
>CAZZGU010000214.1:0-4277 GCA_964653755.1 uncultured Nigerium sp.
GCCGTCCGCGGCTTCCCCAACGCGATGCTGGGGTACGACAAGCGGGCCGTCGACGAGTACATCCGCGATGTGGAGCGCCAGTTGTCGCTCGCCAAGCACCAGTTGCGCGAGGTTCAGCGCGAGTTGACCGCGGCCAACCTGCGCGTCGACGACACCGACTTCAGCAAGCTCGGCGCCCACACCGCTTCGCTGCTCAAGGTCGCAGAGGCACAGGCGGCCGAACTCGTGTCACGGGCGCAGGCCCGCGCCGGAGCCATGGTCTCCGACGCACAAGCCAAGGCGGACGCGGTGAAGGCTCGGGCGGCCCAGACGGCCGAGGACGCGCGCCTCGAGGGGATCGAGTCCATCCGGGTACTGCGCGCCGACCTGAAGCACCAGACGGCCAGCGAGCTCGACGCTGCCCGGAAAGAGGCCCAGGGCCTCCGCGAGGCCGCGGATCGGCACAACGAGATCGTCCGTAGCCAGGCCGAGCGGAGCGCGGAGTCCTTGCTCACCGAGGCCAGGCGCGACGCCGACGAGCTCCTGGCTGCGGCCAGGCGCGATGCTGATGCCCTGGTCGCCGATGCCCGGCAGCAGGCCGAAACGCTGCTCACCGAGGCGCGGAGAGAGGCCGAGCAGACGCGGCGGGCCGCCAAGGAGGAGTCGACCGAGCTGCAGACCCGCGCCATCGAGGAGGATCGCACGCGAAGGGCCGAGCTCGACGCGCTCTACTCGGAGGCCAAGGAGCAGGCCGACCGCATGCACGACGCCCTGGCGCAGGCCTCCCGGGAACTCCGCGGACGCCAGCAGGTCGCCTACTCCGAGGCGGAGGACACCAAGGCCCAGGCGATCGCCGAGGCCGCGGCCATCGTGGCCAAGGCTCGTGCGGACGCGGAGGCGGTGGTGCAGCAGGCAGACGCGACCCTCGTTCAACGGATCGAGCAGTTGCGCCGTGAGTCCCGCGTCCTGCGGCAACGCAAGCAGGCGCTGCTCACGCAGTTGGCGCAGCTGTCGTCGTTGGCAACGGAGACCGCCAGCGAGTTCCCCGAGGACGAGCAGACCGGCCCGATCCCTCAGGAGATCCTCGAAGACCCCGTGTTCGACGAAGCGGACCTCACCGAGGATGCGGCCCTTGACGATGAGCCCGCAGGCGGGGCCGCGGAGCGGCAGTGACTGTCGCGGGCGAGGCGCGATCTCCCCAGGAACCTCATGAGGAGACCGCGGAGGCATCCGCCTCCGCGGCACCAGCACCAGCACCAGCACCGGCGGTGTTGCCGCGCCGATGGCTGTGGAAGCTGCCCCGCGTCGTCCGCTCCACCCCGGAGTCGCCGCCGCGCCCCGCGCCGGACTCGCTCCCGGGGGCTGACCAGCGGACGTCACTCGCCGACCGCTCACCCTTCCAGATCGGTTTCTTCCTGGCCCTCGGCGCGATGACCGCCTACGGCCTGGTCAACGCGGTGACGTCGCTGCAGAGCGTCGTGGTCATCGTCCTGCTCTCGCTCTATCTCGCTCTCGGGCTCAACCCCGCCGTCGAAGGTCTGCGGCGGCGGGGCCTCGGTCGCGGGATCGCCGTCGCCCTGGTGGCCTTCGTGCTGTTGGGAGTGCTCACGCTGGGCGGCTGGGCCGTCGTGCCCGTGGTGACCGACCAGGTGAACACCCTCTACGCGAACATGCCGGGTTACCTCCAGAACCTCCGCGAGAACCCCCAGATCGCCGAGTTCGACTCTCAGTTCGACGTGATCAACAGCCTCACCCAGTTCCTGAGCTCCGGCAGTTGGCTCCAGTACCTGTTCGGCGGGATCCTGGGCGCCTCCCGGGCTGTGGCCAGCCTCCTCTTCTCGACCATCATCACCGTGGTCTTCACGCTCTACTTTCTCGCGTCCCTGCCGAGCATCCGCAGGACCGTGCATCAGCTTGCACCGGCGTCGCGGCGGGCCCGGGTCGCGTACCTCGTCGACCAGTTCTTCAGCCGCGTCGGGGGGTTCCTCACGGGCATGTTCGCCGTGGTCAGCTTGTGGGCCACACTCGCCTTCGTGTTCCTCAACATCGCCGGGCTCGGCGGTCTGTCCCTGGCCCTGGCGATTGTCGTGGCGGCCTTCGCCGCCATCCCGGTGGTCGGGACCACGGCGGCGATCGTCATCCTCGCCCTCGTCGCGTTCTCGTCGTCCACAGCGGCGGGCGTGGGAGCCCTGGTGATCTTCGTCGTCTACCAGCAGCTCGACGCCTACCTGATCCAACCCCGCATCTTCGAACGCTCGGTGAATGTGCCCGGCGTCCTCGTCGTCCTGGCGGCGATCTCCGGGGGGTTCCTCCTCGGCATCGTGGGCGCGCTGCTCGCCATCCCGACCACAGCTGGCCTCATGCTGCTCTACCGGGAGGTCCTCGTGCCCCACCTGAACCGCACCTGACTCAGAACAGGCGGTCCTGGCTGTCGTCGATCCCCCGGAGAAGGTCGTAGTCGACGGTCACACAGGTAATGCCCCGAGTCCCTGCGAGGACGCGTGCCTGCGGTTTGATGAGCTGGGCGGCGAAGACGCCCTGCACCGGCCGCAGGAGCGGGTCCGCGTTCATGAGTTCGAGATAGCGGCTCAACTGCTCCACACCGTCGATCTCGCCGCGCCGCTTGACCTCGACGGCGATGTGGGCCCCGTTCTCGTCCCGGAACAGCAGGTCGACCGGTCCGATGGCTGTCATGTGCTCCCGGCGCACGAGGGTCCATCCCGCACCGAACGCCTCAGGGTGTGCCGCCAACAACACCTGCAGATGGGCCTCCACGCCGTCCTTGACCAGGCCGGGGTCAACCCCGAGCTCATGCTCGGAGTCGTGCAGGACCTCGGCGACTCCGATGAGGAGTCGGTCGTCCTCTCGATTGCGGACCTCCCAGAGCTGGGAGAGCCCCTCGTGGTCCGGGTCGTCGGAGTCGGCCTCGCGGACCGTGATCGAGCAGGGCGGGTTCATCCAGTTCAACGGCTTGTAGGCGCGATCGTCGGCGTGAATCGAAATCGATCCATCCGCCTTGAGCAGGATGAGCCGCGTCGCCAGCGGCAGGTGCGCGGTGAGCCTCCCGGCATAGTCCACCCGGCAGCGGGCAATCACGAGGCGCACGCGACGAAGCGTACCCGTTAGGGTAGGTGTCATGGCCCGGCGTCCAAGCAAGCACCTCAGGCCCCCGCGGCCGTTGGGAGTCACTGCGCGCAGGGCCGAGCGGAAGGCGGACGGACGCTGGGTCGTCCAGGCTGTTCCTGCCCAGTCCGCGGTCAAGCCCTACCTGTGCCCCGGCTGCAACCAAAGGATCGAGCCCGGCGAAGCTCACACGGTCGCCTGGCCTCACGAACCCGCCATCGGCTCCTCGTCGCCGCTGGACGACCGCCGGCACTGGCACACGCCCTGCTGGAACCGGAGGCACTGAGCATGGTCCTGAACACTCTCCCCGTCGGTCCGGGTCGGCCGCGGTTCGCCTTTCTGCACGGGTTGTTCGGGCAGGGGCGCAACTGGGCGACCATCGCGCGCTCGCTGACGCACGAGGGGTCCAGTCTGTTGTTCGATCTGCCCAACCACGGTCGGAGTGCCTGGACGGAGTCGTTCAGCTACGCGCAGATGGCGGACGCCGTGGCGGCGCACCTGCAGCGGGTCGCGGGCCCCGAGGGCGTGATCGTCGTGGGCCACTCGATGGGTGGCAAGACCGCGATGGTGTTGGCGCTGCGCCACCCGGAGCTTGTCCAGGGGCTCGCCGTGGTCGACATCGCGCCCGACGACAGCAGCCATGGCTATGGATTCGCCGGCCTCGTCGCTGCCTTGCGCGACCTTGACCTGTCCGGCCTGGAGTTGCGCAGCGAGGCCGACGAGGCCCTCGCGCCCGCGATCCCCGACCCGAGCGTCCGCGCCTTCCTGCTCCAGAACCTCCGACGGTCCCGGCGCGGCTTCAGGTGGCAATGCAACCTCGACCTGATCGGCGAGGCGCTCCCGACCATCAGCGGCTGGCCCGCCGACGTGGACGGGCGCTATGACGGCCCCGTGCTCTGGCTGCGGGGTGGGCGTTCCGACTACGTCCGCGATGAGCACATTCCGGCCATGCGGCGCATGTTCCCCCGCGCCCGACTCAACACGATCGAGGGTGCCGGTCACTGGCTGCACTCGGAGAACCCGGACGCCGTGACGGAGGCACTGCGCTCCTTCGCGCGGTCGGTGCGCCCGGCGCGCCCCGTCCGGGTGGGTGCCCTGAGGGGCGGCCCTGTGGGGCCGGACGCCTTCACCCGGCGCTGACGGCCAGAATCGTCGCGTTGCCGTGCGGGTGCCCG
>CAZZGU010000215.1:0-4216 GCA_964653755.1 uncultured Nigerium sp.
TCGTGGGAGGTGATGTCCGGCGCGCGTTCCGGGCGCGGCGCCTGGGCGGTGCTGCCGGTCGAGTGTACGCCCGGCGGGCCCGCTCGCCTCCATCGCGCACCCTGCCCCTTCGCAACGGGACCGCCTCGCGCCACGCGCCTGGCTCGCATGATCGCGTCCCGCCCAGGGCTTAGACTTCAGGCAGGCACCCCCCGGCCCGGGACCACACGGTGCCGATCGCCAACTGACGAGAGGTCGCCAGCATGCTGTTGTCGGTCGTGGTGCCCTGCCACAACGAGGAGTCTGTGCTCGACGCGCTCGTCGCCGAGGTGTTCCGGACGATCGAGCCTGCGGGGGTCGACATCGAACTGGTCCTCGTGAACGACGGAAGTCGCGACCGCACCCTCGAGATGATGCACGAGCATCACGACCGTGACCCGCGGGTGCGCTTTGTGAGCTTCAGCCGCAACTTCGGCAAGGAGGCGGCGATGTTCGCCGGCCTCTCCTACGCCCGCGGGGACGCTGTCGTCATCATGGACGCCGACCTGCAGCACCCGCCCGCGCTCGTGCCGCAGATGATCGACCTGTACCGGCAGGGCTACGACCAGGTCGTGGCCCGGCGGACGCGCGAGGGCGACCCGGCGTTCCGGACGGCCCTGTCCCGGCTCTACTACCGCATCGTCAACAAACTGGTGGACGTGTCGATGGAGGACGGGGTCGGGGACTTCCGGCTCCTGTCGCGCCGCGCCGTCGACGCCCTGCTGTCCATGCGGGAGAGCAACCGCTTCTCCAAGGGCCTTTTCTCGTGGATCGGGTTCCCGCTGGCGACGATTGACTACAAGAACCAGGAACGCCAGGGCGGCGGCACCTCCCGCTGGTCGTTGGCCCGGCTCTTCAACTACGGCATCGACGGCATCATGTCGTTCAACAACGCGCCGTTGCGCGTGGCTGTCTACATCGGCGTCGGTGTGACGGTGCTGTCGCTTCTGTACGTCGTCTACCTCGTCGTGGCGGCACTGACCACCGGGATCGACTCGCCCGGCTACATCACCCTGATCACCGCCATCCTCGGCGTCGGCGGCCTCCAGTTGCTGTTCCTGGGCGTCATCGGTGAGTACGTGGGGCGGATCTACTACGAGGTCAAGCGGCGGCCCCACTTCATCGTGGCCGACGCCGGTGGCGTCGCGACGCTCCCGCTCGGTGCAGAGCAGGGCCACCTCCCGCCGGGCGCCGCCGGCCCGGCCTCCCTCCCGCGGGGCGCCGCCGAGCGCGCCGTGCCCCCGGACGCCGTGGCCCCGGACGCCGTGGCACGCGACGCCGGGGAACGGGACGCCGGGGAACAGGACGCCGGGGAACGGGCATGAGCATCGTCGGGCACGCGACGAGGTTCACGATCGTCGGCTTCATCAACACCGGCGTCTACTACGGGTTCTACCTGCTCTTCCGCCTCGTGATGCCGTACCTGGCCGCGCACCTGGTGGCGACGTTCATCGCGATGGTGGGGTCGTTCTTCCTGAACACCTACTGGACATTCCGCACGAAGCCGACGTGGCGCAAGTTCGCCATCTTCCCCCTCACCAACCTCACCAACTATGTCGTGCAGACGGTCGGTGTCGTCCTCCTCGTGGAGACCCTCGCGATCGACGAGCGCATCGCCCCCCTCTTTGCGGCGGTGTTCGCCATCCCCATCACGTTCCTGCTGTCGCGCAAGATCCTGCTCGAGCGTGACCCGAAGGAGCGCATCACCGAGGTCATGAACGCGGAGCAGGAGAGCCCGTCGTGACGCCGGCGGCCGTGGGCGCGCGGGCGGTGGAGACACGGACGCCGGCCCGCCCGGTCTGGCTCGCGCCCGCCGTCCTCGTCGCCACGGTCGCCGTGCTCGGGCTCCTGCCGTTCTGGGCGAACCGCGAGTTCTACTTCGCGGACGACAGCGCCGCGGTGTTTCTGCCGACCTGGCGGGCTGCGGGGCTCGACCTCCTGGCGGGGACGTGGCCCGTCCTGCGCCCGGACGTGTGGATGGGCGGCAACTGGGCCGTGGAGGCGCAGTTCGGGTTGTTCAGCCCGGTCAACCTCGCGCTCATGGTGGTCGTCGCTCTGATCCCGGATCTTGCCGTGGCCGCCACCGTTGTCAAGGTCGCCTTCCAGGTCCTGCTCGCCGTCGGAGCATGGGCCCTCGCGCGCGAGTACGGGGCCAGGGCGCCGGTCGCGTTGCCGGTCGCTGCGGCATTGCCGTTCGCCGGTTTCACCCTGTACTACGACACCTCCACGTGGGTCGCCGGCCTCATGGCGTTCGCGTGGACGCCGTGGTTCTGGTGGGCCTCCCGGCGGTGCGCCCGCGGCGCGCTCAACCCCCTGGTCATGTTCGCCCTCGGCTACCTGCTGATGACGAACGGCAATCCTTACGGCGCTCTGGCTTCGGTGTTCGTGCTCGGTGCGGTAGCACTGGAGGCCGTGCTGGCCCGCAACGTGCGCGGCTTCTGGCGGATCTTCGTCACCGGCGCTCTGGTCGGAGCAACGGTGGGGGTCGCCTACCTACCGCTCGTCCTCAGCTCGGACGCCGGGTGGCGCGAGTCGGGAGGCCTGTCCAACGACGGCTTCCTCGTCCCCGACCTCACCATGATCGCTGCGACGTCGACCCCGAGCGCCATGCCCTTCATCCGACTGTGGACCGGCTCCGGGACGACCGTGCCCCTGGCCTACTCCGCCTGGTTCCTGGTGCCGTTGTTGCCCTGGCTCGACTGGGGGATCCTGCGCCGCGAGTGGCGACAGCTCGCCGGGCTGTTCGCCGTGTTCGTGGCCTACCTCGCTCTCACCATCGGCCCCTCGCACCTGTGGCTGTTCCGGTGGCCGGCCCGGCTGCTGGAGTACGTCTGGCTCCCCACGTTCGTCCTCCTCGCGGTCATGCTCTCCGCGGGCGTCGTGACCCGGGCCTGGGCATCGCGGGTCGGGGCGTCCGGGTTCCTGGTGCTCGCCGGGAGTTGGCTCGCGTTCTCGGCGCAGACCGAGTTCGTGGTGCGGCACCTGGTATCGCTGGCCGTCCACCTCGCCCTGGTGGCGGGGTTGGTGGTGCTCCTCCGGTGGCGCGCGGCGTGGGTCGGCCCGCTGCTGGTCGGCGGCACCGTGCTCGTGCTGGGGCTGCAGCTGACCTGGATGCCCGAGAACGCCGACGTTGCCCGCTGGAGGTTCCCCACCAGCGTGTCCTCGTTGCGCGAGTACGCCGACCGCGTCGACGGCCCGGTGTTCCAGGTCGCCACCCCCGACCTCATCCCGTTCCAGGAGCGAGCCGGCGCCTGGGACTGGCTCCTGTTCGGCTCCCTGCCCGCCGCTGCCGGAGTCGAGAGCACCGTGAGCTACACGGGCATCGGCAACGACGAGTTCTCCCAGACCCTGTGCAAGAACCACACCGGGGCCACCTGCGCGCAGGCGCTCGCCACGGGCTTCGCCCCGGCGGGCGAGCTCGTGCGGGTACCCCACCTCGTCGACGCCCTGAAGACCCGCACCGTGGTGGTCCAGCGCGCCCTGGTCCCGGACGCCGCGCGGTTCGACCTGCCGGCGGGGTGGGAGCGGGTCGACTCCGACGACGACGTGGTGGTCTTCCGCCGCACCGAGGAGGTGCCCTGGCCCGGGTCGAGGCTCGCGGCCGCGTCCGGCGGCGTCACCGTGTCCGAAGCCGAGTCGTCGGCGACCTCCGACGCGGTGCGCGTCTCGACCGGCGCGGACGGCGGTGCGCTCCTGTTCGCGCGGCTCGCCTGGCCGGGCTACCACGCCAGCGCGGCAGGGCAGGAGCTTGAGGTCGTGGAGAACGCGCAGGGACTTCTCGAGGTCGCCCTGCCGGCCGGCCTCGGGGACGCGCGCGTCGAGGTGGGCTACTCCGTGCCGGGGTTCTCGTTCGGCGTCCCCCTGTTGCTGGCCGCGGTGGCGGGAGCCGTCGCCCAAGGCGTCCTCTGGGCACGGGCACGGGCACGCTGATCCGCCGCGAGTCCCGACGTGGTTGCCATCGTTTCCCCGTGCTGTTTCACGGTGCCAGGGGGGGATTTTCTCAGCTGGCGAGACGTGCCGTCTCGCCCACAGTTTGGTTCTGCAACGCAGTGACGCCGGGGTGTGGCCGGTGAAAGAATCGCCTCCATGAGCCCACGAACCATTGGTGTCACCGAGGTCGCCCTGCGCGACGCCCACCAGAGCCTGATGGCAACCCGCATGGCCCTCGAGGACATGGTCGAGGCGTGTGAGGACATTG
>CAZZGU010000216.1:0-4187 GCA_964653755.1 uncultured Nigerium sp.
TTGCCCTCGAACACCGGGTAGATCACCTCGACGAAGCCGTCGCGGTCGAAGCCGGCGTCGAGCCCGAGCGCCGCCCGGGTCTCGGCGGGCCACTCGACGAGCAGGGGCTGCCCCGTCCAGCCGGCCCCCGGCCAGTAGGACCCCTCGCCGCGGATCTCGCCGATCTCGTGCGTCCAGGCGACCTCGAGCTTGCGCTCCATCACCGTGGCCGACCCGTACGCGCCGCCCGTCCGGTGGTGGTTCCCGCGGAACGTGAGCACGCCCGGCACTTCGGTGTAGGTGCCGGCGTCACCGAACGCGACGGTGTCCGGCCCGCGGTAGTCGTTGATGGGGCGTCCGGCGTCGTCGAGGACGGTCCAGGTGAAGTCCCCCGTGCCGTCGAGCATGGCGCGCTGCATCGTTCCGTCGGCTCCGAGGCGCTCCGCCGGCGTCCACGACGGCAGGGTCGTCACGTCGAGGGCGAGGAGCGCGGGGTCCGTCTCGGGGTTCGTCGTCGGCAGTTCGGCGCCGGACGGCTGGTTCGGCCGCTCCCCGACGGTCACCGTCTCCGTGGAGCAGGCCGCGAGCCCCGTCATCAGGCCCGCTGCCGCCAGGGCGGCGATGAGTCGACGGGCGGGGCGGCGTCCGGGCATGGTTCTCCTCAGATCCGGGGACCAGCCCAGCCTAGTGGCACGACCGCCGCCCTCCGCGGACTACGTGCCGCCCTCCGCAGCCACCTTCGCGGCCTCCCGCTGGGCGGCGGTGTCGTCGAGGTAGAAGCCGCCGCGCGGGTGGACGTCCCCCGTGGCCGTCACCTGGTAGACGAGCGGGTGCCCGGCCGGGATGTTGAGTTCCTCGGTCTCATGGTCGTCGAGGTCGTCGATGATCGCGCAGAGCGCGCGCAGCGAGTTGCCGTGCGCGACGACGAACACCGTCACCCCGGACGCCAGCGTGGGCCGCAGTTCGTCCCACAAGGGCCGCACCCGCTCGATCACGTCCGCCAGCGACTCGCCGCACCCCGGCCGCAGGGGACCGGAGTCCGCCACCGGCGCCGGGTCCGTCCACGACGCCACCTGCTCGGGCGAGGCGGCGGGCGGGCGTCCGTGCAGGGTGCGCCGCCAGGTGAAGAACGCCTCTTCGCCGTATCGTGCGCGCGCGACCGCCTTCGAGAGGCCGGTGAGGCAGCCGTAGTCGCGTTCGACGAGCCGCCAGGTCGGCCGGATCGGGTGCGGGTCGGCGCGGCCGGTGAGTTCGGCGAGGTCCGCCAGCAGGATGGACGCCGTCCGCCGCGCCCGAAGCATCGGCGTCGTGACGACGAGGTCGGGCAACAGGCCCGCGGCGATCAGCAGGCGCGCGGCGATGACCACCTGGGCCTCGCCCCCCGGGGTCAGCCCGACGTCGAGCAACCCGGTGAAGGTGCTGCTGGCGTTGAAGGTGCTCTCACCGTGACGCAGCAACACGAGGACTCCCTCGTCCCTCATGCGCCCACCCTAGCCATAGCCCGAGGGGATGTGGGAGAGCCGAGTCAACTGACCGCGCGCCGGATCAGGTCCGACACGCGCGCCTCGACCTCGCTGTTCCACTCCAGGATGGCGAAAGCCGTGGGCCACATGGCGCCGTCGTCGAGACGGGCGACATCCTGGAACCCGATGTGGCCGTAGCGCGTCTTGAACTTGCCGGCGTACTGGTAGAAGAACACCACCTCGCCGTCCTTGCAGTAGGCGGGAAACCCGTACCAGGTCTTCGACGTCAGCTCCGGCAGTTCGCGCTTGACCAAGGCGTGCAGTCCTTCGCCGATGGGGCGGTCATGGTCGTCCATCGCCGCGATGGCCTCGAGAACCTGCGCCTCTGTGTTCTTGCCCGCCTTCGTCCGCCTGCGTTCGGCGGCAGCCTGCTTGACGGCAGCGGTTTCCTCGGCCGACAGGCCCTCGCTCTTCGTAGCCATCCGTGGATCCTGCCACTTCGCCTCCGGCCGCGACACCCCAGTCAGGTCGCCGAGGTTTGTGTCGCATAGCGCTACGCGACACGGCTGTTGCGTGATCGTCAGCGTCCGGCGCAAGGGTCTGGAGCGGTTGTATCGCGACGGTTCGAAGAGGGGAGGCCTTCCTTCAGGTCGCCAGATGTCGCTCAACCCACGCTCGATCAGAAAAAGTGGCAAATTTCGGCTTCCAGAGCAATCGAGCGTGGGTTGAGCGACATCCCTGGTCTCTGCTGTTCCACGCGCGTCCCGGATTCTGCCAGCTCACCCACCTTCGGTCGGGTCCGACGACGTCACGGTGGCGTCGGCCGACCGCGGCCTGTTGTCGCGGGCTTGCTCCGCTCGACCGGCCAGTCAAGGCCTACGATGCCCGGGTGGGGACGTGGACGGCGACGGGTGCGGTGACGCCGGCCGTCCGGATGGGGTTGTCGATCGGACTGGCCACGGGCCTCTACGGCACCTCGTTCGGTGCGCTCTCGGTGGCGGCCGGCCTCACGGTGGCGCAGACCTGCGCCCTGAGCGCGCTGATGTTCACCGGCGGTTCGCAGTTCGCGTTCGTCGGGGTGGTGTCGGGGGGCGGCGCGCTGGGCGCAGCGACGGTGGCGGCGTCGCTGCTCGGGCTGCGCAATGGAGTGTATGGCGTCCAACTCAACGCGCTGTTGCGTCCCCGGGGGGCGTGGAAGGCGCTGCACGCGCACCTCACCATCGACGAGTCGATGGCCACGGCGTCCGCGCAGGAGGATCCGGACGAGGAGCGTCGCGGCTTCTGGGCCGCGGGCATCGCCGTGTGGACGCTGTGGAACCTCTTCACGTTCGTGGGTGCGGTGGCGGGCGAGGCGCTCGGTGACCCGCTCGTGTGGGGGTTGGACGGTGCTGCCGTGGCGGCCTTCCTGGGGCTGCTGTGGCCGCGGCTCCACGGGCGCGAGCCGTGGGCGATCGCGGTAGCCTGCGCGCTGGTGACGGTGCTGGCGGTGCCGTGGGTGCCCGCGGGCGTCCCGATCATCGTGGCCGCGGTGGTGGGTGCTGCGATGGGTCTCGCGCGGCGGGCGGGGCACCCCCTGGACTCGGGGCCGGCATGACGACGTGGGGTTGGATCCTGGTGGCCAGCGCGATCGCCTACGCCACCAAGCTCGTCGGCTACCTGCTGCCCGGCCCCTGGCTGGACCGGCCCTGGGTCGCCCGCGTGAGCGGCTCCGTCACGGTAGGGCTGCTCGCCTCGCTGGTGATCACGAACACGGTCGTGACGGGGACTGCCATCGTCATCGACGCGCGCCTCGCCGCGCTCGTCACCGCGGCGGCAGCGCTCTGGCTGCGGGCGCCGTTCCTGCTCGTGGTGGTGCTGGGGGCAGTCGCGGCGGCCCTGGCGCGACTCGCCGGCCTGTAGTCCGCCGAGGGCCTGCCTTACGTCCGCCGAGGGCCTGCCTTACGGTCGCCGAGGGCCCGGGTAAGCTCGGAATGGCCACGTGACCAACCCGGTCGAGCTTTCACCACCTACCAAGGAGGACCGCATGGACTTCAAGACCAACGAAGGAAGCGTCGAGCGTGTGACGCGAGGGCTGCTCGGGGTCGTGTTCCTCGCGGTCGGGCTTTCCCGTCGTGCGGACGGCAAGAGCGGCATCATTCCGCTCGGGCTCGCGGGGCTCTTGGGAGTCACCGCGGCGACCGGGTTCTGCCCGGCTTGGGCGGTGCTGGGCATCGATACCACCGAGACGTGCAGCGTGAAGAACGTCAAGAAGATGGTCGCCTGACCTACGTCAGTCGCGCCCCCAGGCCAGCCCGACCGTGACGCGCAGGTTCCTGACAAACGCCTTCAGTCCGGATCAGAAGCGTTTGTCAGGAAGGTGAGTGTCAGCGCATCCGGATCTTGGCCCGGCCCTCACCCGCGTGCTGCGTTCGTCGGTGGGGCGTCCGCAGGGGGGGAGGGTGACGCGGGGAGGCGTCGAAGTCCGCAAGAAGACCAGCCACCGAACCGTTCGGGATGCCCTGCGATGACAACCGCCGCGGACCCGCGTAGAACAGCCACCCGACCCCGAACGTGACACGTGGGAACGTCACGATGTCGTGCCGTCGGACCCACTCGCGCCCCTCGGCGTCCGGAACGCGGGCCCTCGGCGTCCGAAACAGGGGCCCTCGGCGTAGGGAACGCGGGCCCTCGGCGTAGGGAACGCGGGCCCTCGGCGTACGGAACGCGGGCCCTCGACGCAAATAACACGGGCCCTCGGCGAGGTCA
>CAZZGU010000217.1:0-4180 GCA_964653755.1 uncultured Nigerium sp.
TCAGCGAAATCTGCGGGATCACCCCCGAGGCCAGCGTGATGCGCCGGAAGATCTCGCCGTACAGGCCGAGGGAGACGACGCCCTCCTGGATCCGTGCGCCCCCGCCCTCGTTGATACCGATGAGCGGGCACCCCGTCTTGATGGCGAAGTCGATGATCTTGACGATCTTCTCGCCGTACACCTGGCCGAGAGCGCCGCCGAAGATCGCCACGTCCTGGCTGAAGACACAGACGGGTCGACCATGGATCGCCCCCACGCCCGTGATGACCCCGTCGGTGTACGGCCGTCGTGCCTGCAGGCCGAAGGCCGTCGAGCGGTGTCGTGCGAACTCGTCGAATTCTGCGAACGTTCCTTCGTCCAGCAGGGCGAGCACGCGCTCGCGCGCGGTCATCTTGCCTCGCGCGTGCTGCTTCTCGACCGCTGCCGGGAAAGCCACATTGACGGCGGCGTCGAAGCGCTCCCCAAGATCGGCGATCTTTCCCTGGGTCGTGTGGATGTCGATCTCCATGGGCCTGACCTTAGCCACTTCAGTGCCGGTTGCCCACGCCCGGACGCCCACCAGACCACGCTCTGGAATAGCATGACCCGATGCCGTTCCTCGATCCGGATGTCTTGCGCGCAGCCGTGGCCCGCGGGCCATGGGGTCCCGTTCAGGTCGTGACGTCCACTGGCTCGACCAACGCCGACCTCGCGGCGTCCGCTCGAGTCGGCGCACCCGCGGGAAGCGTGCTCGTGTCCGCCCACCAGAGCTCCGGGCGGGGACGGTTCCGGCGCTCCTGGGAGGCGCCCCCTGACACGGCGGTCGCCCTGTCGGTCCTCGTGGCGCCGCGACGCGAGACGGCCGCGTGGGGCTGGCTGTCCCTACTGGCCGGGATGGCCGTCACGGACGCCCTCGGTGACGTGGCCGACGTGCCCGCCCGGCTCAAGTGGCCGAACGACGTCCTGATCGGCGAGCGCAAGGTGTGCGGGATCCTGGCGGAGGCCGTCCCCGTGGCGAACGGCACGGCCGCGGTGGTGGGCCTCGGGATCAACCTCACCCTGACCGAGGATCAACTCCCGGTGCCGACCGCCACGTCGCTCCGCCTCGCCGGGGCTGCCGACCCGGACGCCACTGCGGTCGCCGCGGCGGTGCTGGGGTCGCTGGCGTCCTGGTACGCGCGGTGGGAGTCGGGCGAGGATCTCGCGGACGCCTACCGGTCCCGCTCCGCGACCATCGGGCGGGCGGTCGCCGTGCATGCCGGCGCCGTGCATGCCGGCGCTGGGCAGCGGAGCGGAGAGCCCGTGACGGGGACCGCGGTCGACATCGACGCCGGTGGCGCCCTGGTGGTGCGCACGGCGTCCGGGCCGCGGGTCTTCGCGGCGGGGGACGTCGTCCACCTGCGGTGACGTCAGTCGCCGAGGAAGCCGTACAACAGGTCGTTGAAACGGCCGGGCTGGTCGTTGTGCGGGGCGGCCCCTGCCCCGGCGACCTCCTCCAGCCGTGACCCGGGGATCCCCGCGTGCAGTTCTGCAGCTGCGGCCCGCCCGGGGCGGTCGTCGGCACCGTGCAGGACGAGCGTGCGGGCGGTGACCTGTCCCAGACAGTCGCGGTAGTCCATGCGAGCGAGTTCGTCGAGGACGCGGAGGGCGTGGCGTTTGTCGATCCCGACGGCGGCGAACCGGCCTGCCGGGGTGGCTCGCAGGGCGAGCTTCTGCAGGCGGTTGACCGACACGGGTGGGTGCGCCTGCCCGGAGGCCAGGACCAGGTGGCTGACGGTGTCCGGCTCGCGCACGGCGGCGTCCAGCGCGACGACGGCGCCCATGCCGACCCCGCACAGGGCCATCTGGTCGACGCCGTTGGCGGTCAGTAGGGCCAGTACCTCGTCGGCGGCCTCCTGCACCGAGAACTCGAGGGGTCGTCCGGGCCGTGTGCCGCGGATCCAGGGGGCGACGGCCTTGAGTCCGGCCGGGAGCGCCGTGACCTGGTCCTGCCAGGTCTGCGGCGTCTGTCCCAGTCCGTGGAGGAACACCAGCAGCTTCATGCCGCCCGACCGTAGCAGGGCGCGATCCTCGCCGAGGGCCCGGGTTGGATCCGGCGTCCTACAGGACCATGACCTTCTGCGGCTCGACCAGCACGCCGGACGCCGTGGGCATGGTGCTGGGCTGGACCGAGAAGACGCGCCTGCCCGGCGCCTCGGCGACACAGCCGCGGAACTCGCCGTCGACGTAATGGACGGCGGCACCGTCGTCGCAGGCCCAGCCACCCGGCAGGGCGCCGGTGGCCACCGCGTCGGTGTACACGCCGACCCGGCCGTCCTCCTTGTCGAAGTGACCGCAGAAGCTCCCCGGCACCAGGCCGAGCCCGCCGGTCCAGGGGCGGAAGTCGCCGAACGAATCGGTGACGCACCCCTCGAAGACGGCGTTCGCGCCCGCGGTGAACCCCGCGATGACGACGTCGCCGGCCTCGTACCTGGTCCGGACCGCGCGGTCGACGCCGTGGGCCGCCCACAGGGCGAGCATGTTCACCGTGGTGCCGTTGCCGATCAGCAGGAGGTCGGCCTCCTGGACGCGACGGACAGCGTTCGCGGCGTCCTGCCACAGGGTGAGGACCATGGGGCGGATGCCCAGGGTGCCGTAGGCGACGAGGAAGCGGTTGACGTAGCGGGGATCATCCGCAGCCGCCGTGGGGATGAAACACACGAGCGGGCTGGACTTGCCCGTCAACTCGACCACGTACCGATCCAGGTTGGTGGGCGCCCCGTTCGGTGAAGCGGAGAACCCGCCGCCGCCTGCTGCCACGATGTGCGCTGTCATGGCGCCATCTTGGCACCATCGGACGCCGTTGCGGCAACCCGATAGGCTGCGATCTCGTGACCCAAGACCGGACGATCGGAATCATCGGCGGCGGTCAGTTGGCCCGGATGATGTACGAGGCCTCGATCGCCCTCGGACTACGCGTGCGGCTGCTGGCCGAGGGGCCGGAGGTCTCCGCCGCCCAGGTGGTGCGCGACACGCGCGTGGGCGACTTCACCGACGCGGCCACGGTCCACGCCTTCGCGCGCGGCTGCGACGTCGTGACGTTCGACCACGAACATGTGCCGACGTGGATCCTGCACGAACTGCAGACCGACGGGATCGCCGTCCGTCCCGGCCCGGAGGCGCTGGTCCACGCCCAGGACAAAGCGGTGATGCGGGAGCGATTGTCCGCGATGGGCATCCCCTGCCCCTCTTTCCGCGTCGTCAGGACGCCCGCCGAACTCGTGGCCTTCGGTGACGACAACGGGTGGCCCGTCATCGCCAAGGCGTCGCGCGGCGGCTACGACGGCAAGGGAGTCTGGAAGGTCGACGGCCCGGACGCCGCCGCCGAGCCCTTCGCGGCCCTCGCGCAGGATGTCGTGATCGTCGCCGAGGAGTTCATTCCCTTCACACGCGAACTGTCGGCGCTGGTCGTCCGGCGCCCGGGTGGGGAAGCGGTCGCCTACGCCGTGAGCGAGTCGGTGCAGCGCGAGGGGATCTGCCACGAGACGACCACCCCCGCGCCCGGACTCGACGCGGCGCACGAGGAGCGCATCCGGTCGCTGGCCCTGTGTGTGGCCGAGGAGCTCGGCGTGGTGGGAGTGCTCGCCGTCGAACTGATGGAGCGTCCCGACGGCGAGGTCGTGGAGCTCGCCATGCGTCCCCACAACACCGGGCACTGGACGATCGACGGCGCGGTCACCTCCCAGTTCGAGAACCATCTGCGGGCCGTGGCCGACCTTCCGCTCGGCGACCCCGCCCCCCGCGACCCTGCCTGCTGCATGTCCAACGTGCTGGGGGGGACGCGCGACGACCTCGTCGGGGCGCTGTCCGTGGTCCTGGCGCAGAACCCACGGGCGCGGGTGCAGCTGTACGGCAAGGAGGTCCGCCCGGGCCGCAAGGTCGCCCACGTCACCGTGTGCGGGCCTGACACCGCGACCGTGCAGCGCGAGGCGCGCGCGGCGTCCGACTACCTGGAAGGAAAGCGATGAGCGAGGCGGCGCCCCTGGTGGGCATCGTGATGGGGTCCGACTCCGACTGGCCGGTGATGGAGGCCGCGGCCCAGGCGCTGGCGGAGTTCGGGGTGCCCTACGAGGCCGACGTGGTCTCGGCGCACCGCATGCCGGAGGAGATGGTGGCCTACGGGCGCACCGCCCACGAGCGCGGGCTCAAGGTCATCATCGCC
>CAZZGU010000218.1:0-333 GCA_964653755.1 uncultured Nigerium sp.
CGTTGCGGGCCCGTCCGATGCCGTCGCGCTGGCTGTAGTGCATGCCGCGGGTCATCACGTCGTGGACGTCCTCGTCGGCGCCGTGGCGCACCTCGTCGCGCTTGCGCTGGACGACGACCCGCGAGTAGTGGGGAGCAGCGGTGGCTTTGATGTCGAACGGCGCGGTCTTGCTCAAGTCGTACAGCTTGTGGAACACCTCCTCGAACCCCTCGGCGGACGCCACGTCCTCCGGCTTGGCTCGCCCCATGGGTACGAGGAAGAACACCTCCCAGAACACCACGCCGAGCCCGGTCATGAGGTCGCACATCGCGTCCATGTCGGAGAGGTTCGCCT
>CAZZGU010000218.1:343-4161 GCA_964653755.1 uncultured Nigerium sp.
CCACCGTGTTGACCTGGGTCGTCAGCCCGATCTCCTGAGCCTCCTTGAGGATGCGGATCCCGTGCTCGAAGCTGCCGTCCACCTGCCGGAACTCGTCGTGCAGCGCGGCGTGTGAGCCGTCGAGGCTGATGGCCACGCGGGTGAGGCCGACGTCCTTCAGCTGGGTGAGCAGCTCCGGGGTCGCCAGCGGGGTCGTCGCCGGCGTGATGCCCATGCGCAGCCCGAGCTGCGCGCCGTATCCCACGAGCTCCACGATGTCGGGCCGCTTGAAGCAGTCACCCCCGGAGAACACGAACACGATGGGCCCGAACTCGCGGAGGCGGTCCATGAGCGCCTTCGCCTCGGCGGTCGTCAGCTCGCCCGGGTCGCGCAGCGGCTGGGCGCACGCCCGGCAGTGGACGCACGCCAGATCGCACGCCTGAGTGGTCTCCCAGATCGCGATGAACGGCGCCGAGTCGAAGTCGAGGTTCGCGCGGGACGCCCCGTGCGGATGCTGGCCCGGATGGCGTCCCTGCCCCGGGGTTCCCTGCGGATGGTGACCTCGCGGACCAACGGACGACGGGTGGCCTTGTGGCTGCGGCATGTCCCCGAGGCTACCTCGTAGACTGGCGCTCGATGATTCCTCCCACGGTCCGCCGTCCACCACGCGCCGGCTTGCTGGCCACGGCTCTCCTCCCCGCGGCGCTGCTGCTGTCGTCGTGCTCGACGGGGTCGCCCGCGCTCGGCGCCGCCATGTCCCCCGACCCCGGCCCGACGGTCTCGGCGGCGTCCGCTGACCCGGCAGCTCCCCTGCCCGCGCCGGCGACCTTCACCTTCACGACCCGCCCTGCCCTCGTCGACGACCGCAGCGGCTCGGCCCTCGACCAGCCGTTCAGCGTGAATGGCATCGTCGTCGTCAGCAAGGACCACCCCGTGTCGCGCGCCTACGTCCCGGCGTGGGCGTCCGCGCCGAACGGACTCCACCCGGACGCCGCCGCCGGACTCCAGCGCCTCATCGCCGGCGCGAAGAAGGACGGCCTCACGCTGAAGCTGCGCTCGGGCTACCGCGACTACACCACGCAGGCGGCAAGCTTCCGCCGGGCGCTGGGCCAGTACGACGAGGCCACGGCCCGTCGCTACTTCGCCGAGGCCGGCAAGAGCGAGCACCAGACCGGACTCGCCGCCGACGTCTGGGACGGCCGCAACCGCGGCACCGCGTTCGCGCGCACTCCGCAGGCCACATGGCTGGCCGAACACGCCTGGGAGTACGGCTTCATCGTGCGGTACCCGCAGGGGAAGACCGACATCACCGGCTACGCCTGGGAGTCCTGGCACCTGCGGTGGGTCGGCCCCGAGGTCGCCCAGGCGTTCGGCCCGAACTCGACGCTGACACTCGAGGAGTACCTCGGCCTCGCCTGAGGGACCCGCCATGACCCACCACCCGGACTCCCCCGCCAGCGACGTGGTCGCCCAAGCCGCCGCGCTGCTGCGGAGCCGCGGCGAGCGAATGACCCACCCACGGAGGTCCGTGCTCGAGGCGCTGGCCGCCCACCCCGGCCACTGGACGGCCGAGGACGTCGCCGGCCTCGTCGCCGGGGCGGACGCCCGCGTCCACCGCTCGAGCGTCTACCGCTGCCTGGAAACCCTGACCCACCTCGGGGTCGTGCAGCACGTGCACCTCGGCCACGGGACGACCGTCTACCACCTCGCGGACGCCGGCCCGGCCCACGTGCACGCCCAGTGTCGTGCGTGCGGACGCCTCGTCGACCTCCCTGCGAGCCTGCTCGACGGGGTGACCGTGCTTGTCAGGCAGGGGTGGGGCTTCGAGTTGGACCCGTCCCACACCGCACTGTCGGGACTGTGCTCCGACTGCGCTCCGGACGCCGACCGCCACTCAACGCACCGTGACGCGGTGCCGAACCCCTCGCACGGTCACGGTGAAGGTGAGGCTCCGCCACGATGAGGGCAGGTTCGCCCGCGTGGTGAACCCGACGGGGGCGACTTCGAACCCCCCGAAGCCCAGCGCCGCCGCCTGCCACAGTCCCCCGGCGGACGCCCCGTGGATGCCGTCCGACGCGTTGCCGCGCACATCGAGCAGGTCGGCGCGCGCCGCGCGCAGGAAGTGCTCGTAGGCGCGCTCCGCATCGCCCACCCGGCACGCCACGATCGCGCTCACCGCCGGACCAAGGCTCGAACCCTGCTCGTGGTCCGTGCGCGGGTCGTAGTAGCGGTGGTTCGCGATCAGCTGTTCGGGCGTGAACTCCCCCGGCAGCACGAATTGCAGTTGCAGCACGTCGGGCTGCTTGACGTTCTGCGTCCGGTTGGTCGCCTCGATCCCATACACCTGCTGCATCGACGTCGTGCGCGCCGGATCGCGCGCCGGTTCCAGGTCGACGTCGGTGAGGTCGAAGTAACCCGTGAACTGCTCGACCAGCCCTGATCCTGGGGCCACCGGCACGTGCAGGTGGTCGGCCACGTCGGACCACAGCGCCAGCCGGTCCTCGTCGAGGCCGAGGCGGTCGGTGAGGTCACGGGCCCGGTCGGGGGCGGCGTCCCGCAGCCAGGCGAGCACCTCGGCGGCGAACCGCAGGTGCCAGCGGGCGAGGTGGTTGGTGTAGGCGTTGTCGTCGACATGCTCGTGGTACTCGTCGGGACCAACGACATCGCGGTAGTGGTACGAGCCGTCGGCGTCCCTGGTCGCGGCGCTGGCGTAGAAGGTGGCCCCGTCGAGCACCATCTCGGCCCCGTGGTCGCGCAGGAACGAGTCGTCGCCGGTGACCCGCCAGTACTGGGCGATCGCGTAGGCGATGTCGGCGGTGATGTGGATTTCGATGTCGCCGGTCCAGATGCGGACCAGCCGGCCCGGGTCGGCCGGGTCCGGCAACCAGGTCGGCGTCACCTCCGTGCCGTCGCCGGCCGACTCCCACGGGAACTGCGCCCCCGCGTAGCCGTTGGCGGACGCCTTCGCGCGCGCCGCGGGCAGGCCGTGCCACCGGTAGAGCAGCATGTTCCGGGCCACCGCCGGGTCGGTGAAGGTGAAGAACGGCAGCATGAACGATTCGGTGTCCCAGAAGGCGTGATGCCGGTAGCCGAACCCCGACAGGGTCTTGGCCCCGATGCTCGCGCGGTCGGTGAAGCGGGGGGCCGCGACGAGCAACTGGAACAGGTTGTAACGCAGCGCCAGCTGCGCCTCATCGTCACCCTCGACCTCGACGTCGCAGCCGGCCCAGACCTCGGCCCAGGCGGCGTCGTGCTCCGCCCGGAGCGCGTCCCACCCGGCGTCCGCGGCCCGTTGCGCCTTGCCGGACGCGGTGGTCAGCGGGGCGGGATCGTCGAAGTCCGGCACGATCGCCACGCACTTCGTCAGCGTCACGGCGTCCGGGCCGAGCGGCAACCGGAAGTCGACCGCGGGCGCCCCGTCGGCGTCCGTGCCATGGCCCACGGCGTCCGACCCGGTGAGGCGGACGGCCTGCGCGAGGCCCACGCGCGTGCGGGTCGCGCGCGTCCGGACGAGCAGGCTCGCGGACGCGGCGTCGGACGCCTGCCCCTCCACGAGCCAGTGCAGCAGCCCGGTGTTCTCGACGTGGGCGTCCAGCGGGGCGCGCAGGCGCAACTCGCCGCGGCCGCCCGCCAGTGATGCCGTGACCCGGACGGCCGCGACGTGCGGGTCGTGCAGCGCGACGAAGCGCTCGAAGACCAGGCTGAGCTCCCGCTCGTCCCCCTCCGGACGCCAGCGCACCAGCCTGGTCAGGACTCCGGTGCGCAGGTCAAGCGTTCGGTGGAAGGCGGTGAGGGTCCCCTGGTCGAGGCAGAACCGGACGCCGTCCAGCCACACATCG
>CAZZGU010000219.1:0-4161 GCA_964653755.1 uncultured Nigerium sp.
GGCCGGGTCGTCACCGACGAGTACGGTCGCCAGCCCGGGGCGCAGCCCGCGCGCCAGGAGCGCGTCCACGCGTTTCGCCAGGTCGGCCTTGATGCCCGCCGCGACGAGCTTGCCGTCCATCCGTTGTGCGGCCACGGGGCCCCCTCTCAGTGGAAGAAGTGACGGGTGCCGGTGAAGTACATGGTCACCCCGGCGGCCTGCGCGGCCGCGATCGTCTCGTCGTCGCGGATGGATCCGCCCGGCTGCACGATCGCGCGGACGCCACCGGCGATCAGGAGGGCGGGACCGTCGCTGAACGGGAAGAAGGCGTCGGACGCCGCGACCGACCCGGCTGCGCGCTCCCCCGCCCGCTCCACGGCCAGACGGCAGGAGTCGACGCGGTTCACCTGCCCCATGCCCACGCCGACAGACGCACCGTCGTGGGCGAGCAGGATCGCGTTGCTCTTCACCGCACGGCAGGCCCGCCAGGCGAACTCCAGATCCGCAAGGGTCGCGGGGTCCGCGGGGTCGCCGGCCACGAGCGTCCACCCCGACGGCGCGTCGCCGGGCGCGTCGAGCGCGTCCTCGTGCTGCAGCAGCATGCCCCCGGAGATGGGCTTCGACTCCAGCCCGCCCCGCACGCGCGGCTCGACCCGGAGGATGCGAAGATTCTTCTTCCGGGCCAGGACCTCGACGGCCCCGTCCTCGTAGCCGGGCGCGAGGATCACCTCGGTGAAGATGCCGGCCACCTGCTCGGCCATGGCGAGACTCACCGGCTGATTGGCGGCGATCACGCCGCCGTACGCGGAGACGGGGTCGCAGGCGTGGGCCTTGCGGTGGGCCTCGGCGATGTCGTCACCCACCGCGATGCCGCACGGGTTCGCGTGCTTGATGATCGCCACGCAGGGAGCGTCGAGGTCGTACGCCGCCCGGTAGGCCGCATCGGCGTCCGTGTAGTTGTTGAAGCTCATCTCCTTGCCGTGCAACTGGCGTGCGCCTGCGATGCCCGCCCCCGCGGGGTTGACGTACAGGGCCGCGGGTTGGTGGGCGTTTTCGCCGTAACGCAGCGTCCCCGCCAGTTCCCAGGTCGCGCCGACCCAGCCGGGGAACAAGCCGGCTCCCTCGACGATGACACTCTTCATCCAGGTCGCCACCGCGACGTCGTAGGTGGCCGTGTGCACGAACGCGGCGGCCGCCAACTCCCGACGCTCGGCGTCCGTGAAGCCGCCCCGCTCGAGCGCCTCGATCAGCCCGGAGTACTGATCCGGGGAGGTGATGATCGCGACAGAAGGATGGTTCTTCGCCGCCGCGCGGACCATCGAGGGGCCGCCGATGTCGATCTGCTCCACGCACTCGGCCGCCGACGCGCCCGAGGCGACGGTCTGGGTGAAGGGATAGAGGTTCGAGACCACGAGGTCGAACGGTGCGATGTCCAGGGCGTCCAGCTGGTCGCGGTGCGAGGCGAGGCGCCGGTCCGCCAGGATGCCGGCGTGAACCCTCGGGTGGAGCGTCTTCACGCGGCCGTCGAGGCACTCGGGGAATCCGGTCACCTGTTCCACCGCAGTCACCGGAACACCCGCCGAGGCCAGGCGTTGAGCCGTGGACCCCGTCGACACGATCTCGACCCCGGCGGCAACCAGGGCGCGGCCGAGGTCCTCCAGCCGTGTCTTGTCGTACACCGAGACCAGTGCCCGGCGGATGGGTGCGCGCTCGTCCATGTTCTCCCTCTTCCAGCGACCGGACGCGGCCGCCAACGTGTTGATCGTCTCCAGCAACAGCGACCGTTCGGCCACCTTGATCCGCTCGTGGAGTGACGCGACGGTGTCATCCTCCTCGATGGTGACCGGAACCTGAGCGAGGATCCGCCCCGTGTCAACGCCCGCGTCGACCTCGAACACCGTGCAGCCGGTGACCTTGACGCCATGGGCCAGGGCATCCCGCGGACCGTGCATCCCGGGGAAGGCAGGGAGCAGGGCCGGATGCGTGTTGATCACGCGGCCACCGAATCGCCGGAGGAAGTCGTCCCCGACGAGCTTCATGAAACCGGCGCTCACCACCAGGTCGGGGTCGTGGGCGTCGCAGGCGGCGGCGAGTGCCTGGTCCCAGGCCTGTCGATCGACCGAGCCGTCGGCGGCGCGGTGGTCCCCCAACGCGACGACGAACGTCGGGATGCCCGCACGCTCCGCGCGGATCAGCGCCTCCACGCCGGGACGGTCGGAGCCGACGGCCACGATCGTGCCCTTCAACGTCCCCGAGGCCTCCGCGTCGATGAGCGACTGTAGGAGCGTGCCCGCTCCCGACACGAGGACCACGAGACGGAACGTCATGGCCACACCCTATCGAGACGCGGCTTGCCCCGGCGCAGCCACTTCCGGCCCAGCCGCGTCCGGCGCAGCCTGTTCGGGCGCACTCTGCTTCAGCACAGTGCCCGCCAGCGCAGTGCCCTCCAGCGCAGTGCCCTTCAGCGCAGTCTGCGCCAGTGCAGGGCGGGGCGACCGACGGAGGACCATCCAGGCGTGGACAAACCCCGCGAGGGTGCCACCCACCAGGAGCGAGGCGGGCGCGAGCCAGAGCAACTCCGGGAAGCGGGGCCCCACGCCCACGAGACGACCGAGTCCGAGGTCTCCACGGGCGAGCCAGGAAGCCAGCAACCACACCCCGGCCGACCCCAGTGCCGCCAGAGCCCCCTGCCAGGCCCATGCCAGCCGATCAGGGGGTGCGTCGGCGCGGTGTGCGTCCCTGGTCAGGCTGATCGACGCGACAGCTCCCGCCACGACACCGACCCAGAGCCAGGCCCAGTCCCAAGGCGTCCCGACCTCGGGGAGCGCCGCGAGCACAGGGATCGCCGGCACCGGGCCGAGCACGCTCACCCCGGGCGCGACCACCGTGCCCGCCCCCAGCGTCACCCCTGCCCCCAGCGTGTAGGCGCCGGACCACAGCAGGATGGTCGGCGCGTAGGCCACATGGAGGAGGACGAGGACCAGGCCCCCCACCCAACCGGCGTCGAGCGCGCCGAGGAGATCCAGGAAGCGTGTGCGTCGCATCACGAGCCCCACCACGAGCGCCAGGGTCGCACCTGCTGCCAGGGCCAGGACGCCTGCCGCCAGAGCGCGAGGAAGGGCCCGCACCCACGCTGGGGCGCCCTCTCCCAGTCCCGGAACGAGGGGCCGCAGTGCGCCTGCGAGCGCCCCGACGACACCGATGACGAGTGCGCCTCCCAACGCTTCGGTCGCCTGGGTGGGGCTGCCCACGACGGAGGCGAGAACAAGGGCGCCCAAGGCGTAGCTTCCCGCGCTCACACCGACGACCGCGCCCAGAGCCAGCTGCCGTTCCCGCCGCGGGGCGTCCGCTCCCAGGTCACGCTGCCCGGCCGCGTGGGCGGAAGCCGCAGCGACCGCGAACGCCGCCAAGGCCGAGAGGCTCAGCGGGGGCAGGTCGAGGGTGAGGGGTCCGAGCCGCGCGGGGGCACCGTGGAGGGCCAGCCAGCCCTGATGGACGGCGTCCAGCGCCGATGCGAAGGGGATCGCGGTGGCGGTGAGCCACGAAGCCGCCACGAGGACGCCGACAGCGAGCCAACCCAGAAGCACCGCGGAGAGTCCGCCGAGGATCGCCGCGACCGACCACGGAAGGAAGGATATGCGGGCGATCTCGGGGTCGTCGACCTGTTCCTCGGAGGGCGTCGACACTGCGAGACTCAGGGTTCGGCCGCGTTCGGTGGCTCTTGACATCGTGCCAACATGCTCCCCGACGCACCGCGAAGGGATCGTGACGACACGCCCGGCCTTGCTAGAGTGCCGCGGTAGGTAACCGCGGAAGGCCGGGAGGATCATGAGCGACCAGGGCGCGCACGCCCCCCGTCGGGCACTCCGCCCCCAGAACGACGCCCCCGCCACGGACGCCCCGGACGCCACGGACGCCACGGACGCCACGGACGGCCTCGGCCACGACCCGGACCTCGCGGGGACGCCCATCCCACCCCCGGCACCACACCCACACCCGGCCCCGCCCCCGGCTCCGGTCCTCCCCCCGTCGGAGGCTGCGGCGTCCGCCTCGACCGGGCGACGTTTCTCGGCATCGGACGCCCCGCGGGAGTACTCCGAAGCCCTGCCGCGACGGTCCGCCGTGAGCCCCTCAGCCTGGGGGGCGTGGTCGCCCTCTTCTCCCCCCTCCGCCGTCGAACCC
>CAZZGU010000220.1:0-4127 GCA_964653755.1 uncultured Nigerium sp.
CTTCGTGTTCCACACCAAAGCCGAACTCCTCAGTGCTGTCATCGACGCTGCCGTCATGGGCGAGGACCCGCCGACCATCCCCCAGGACACCGACTGGTTTGCCGCCCTTGGCTCCGCGAACACCGCCGATGACGTCCTGCGCACGTTCGTTCGCGGCGCCGGAGAACTCCTGGCCCGCGCCGCCCGCCTGTCGGAAGTGCTCCGCGCCGCCGCGCTCACCGACCCCGAAGTTCGCGTCATCTTCGACCGCCACGACCACCTCCAGGCGACCGGCTACCGCCAGGTCGTGGATCTGGCCTTGAGCAAGGGTCCACTGCGGGCCGGGCTCACCCCCGAAACCGCCACCGACGTGCTCCTCACGCTCTGCGGCGACAGCACCTACGCCCAACTCACCACCGACCGCGGCTGGACCCACGAACAAGCCATCACCTGGCTGGCCGACGCCACATCCCGACTCCTCCTCCCCTGACCGCCCCAAGCTGCCTCACCCCAACGGAAGAAACCGCGCGACGGCATGCGTTGAACCAATGACACCCCGACGGGAAGCCACAGCGCGACCGCTTCTCGGCATGTGAGTGATGTGGTCACCGGGCAAGAGCGGACGCGGTCGTCCAGCTCGACCCGTCCGTGGCTCCGGTCCCCCGGCTTGGGGGTGGCGGGCCCACACCCTGAGGGAACTCTCAGCTCCCTAGATTGCACAGCAGGCTGAGCGGACCCGAGACGTGCCATGTGGTGAGCGCGCACTCGTGCAGCCTTCGCTGCAGCTCGACAGCGAGTCTGGCAGGACGCCCCACCGCTGAGTCCTACGAGTCAAACACTGGAGTGCTCCGTGCCGGTCCGCACCTGCAGGCAAACGCGGGCGAGCTGACCGGGCTCGGAGAGGCTCCATCGGGTCGATGCGAGCCCTCGACGAGAAAAGCCCGGGCCCTCGACGTGGTCAGCGCCAGGCGCGGATCGCTCGGATCCGCGCGTCGACCTCGTCCGTGGTCGCCTGCGCCAGCGGAGGGCCGCCGCATTGGCGCCGCAGGTCCGCGTGCACGTGCGCGTGCGGAACCCCCTTCACCCGCGCATACTGCACCACCAGCATGTTCAGCTCCTTGCGGCGGGACGCCAGCGCCCGGTGCAGCGCCACGTCAGGCGTGACGCCCTCGCGCTGCTCGGTGCGGGCGTGTCGGGTGACCTGCCGCCTCTGCCGCTCGCGGAGCAGGTGGGTGATCTGGTCGGGCTCCAGCAGCCCGGGCAACCCCAGATACTCGGCCTCGTCGTCGCTGGTCGGCACGGCGTGCATGCCGAACTGCCGCGAGTCGAAGAGCACGTGGTCGAAGGTGGCCGCCGAGTCGATCGCCTCGAACGACCCCAGCAGATCGTCGGACGCCGCCTCGCCCCGGTTCGCCGCGGCCAGCAACGCCTCGGCCTCGGCCCCAACGTCGGACTCCCCCGACTGCACCAACTTCTTGCCGAGCACGTGGTCGCGCTGCGCCTCCAGCGACGACGCGTGCGCGAGGATGATCGGCACCGTCGGAAGGAACACCGTCGCCACTTCGCCGCGGCGACGCGTGCGCACGAAGCGTCCGACGGCCTGCGCGAAGAACAGCGGCGTCGAGGTGGCCGTCGCGTAGACGCCGACCGCCAGCCGCGGCACGTCGACGCCCTCGGACACCATCCGCACCGCAACCATCCACCGTTCCCGTGACTCGGCGAACGCGTCGATCCGGCTGCTGGCGCCCGCGTCGTCCGACAGCACGACCGCCGGCTTCTCGCCCGCGATCGCCTCGAGCACCTTCGCGTACGCGCGCGCGTGCGTCTGGTTCGAGGCGATCACCAGGGCGCCGGCGTCCGGGACGTGGCGACGGACCTCTGTCAGGCGTCGGTCGGCCGCGCGCAGCACGGCCGGGATCCACTCCCCCTTCGGGTCCAGGGCGGTGCGCCAGGCCTGCGAGGTGACATCCCTGGTCAGCAGCTCGCCGAGGTTGGCCGCGACGGTCTCCCCCGACTTCGTCCGCCAGTGCATGGGACCGCCGTAGTTCATGAACACCACCGGCCGGACCACCTGGTCGCGCAGCGCCTCGGCGTAGCCGTAGGCGTAGTCGGCGCGCGACACCAGCCCACCACCGGGGCTCGGCTCGTACGTCACGAACGGGATGGGGTGGTCGTCGGAGCGGAACGGCGTGCCGGTCAGCGCAAGCCGCCGGGTGGCGTACTGGAAGGCCTCGCGCACGGCGTCCCCCCAAGCGAGGGCATCGCCCGCGTGGTGGACCTCGTCGAGGATGACGAGCGTCGCGAAGTTCGCCGTCATCGTCTGGTAGGACAGCATGGCGGCCGCGACGCCGGCGTACGTCACCGCGACGCCGTCGTACTGCCGCGACCGGCCCCGCGTACGGCCGCCCGTCCCCGGGTCGAGCTGCAGGCCGACCTTCGCGGCGGCGTCCGCCCACTGCACCTTGAGGTGCTCGGTGGGCGCGACCACGATGACCCGCCGGACGACGCGCGCATGCAGCAGGTCGGACGCCACCCGTAACGCGAACGTCGTCTTGCCCGCGCCGGGGGTGGCGACGGCGAGGAAGTCCCGCGGGGAGCGAGCCCGGTAGAGGTCGAGCGCCTGTTGCTGCCAGGCGCGCAACTTCGCCGAAGTGCCCCAGGGTGCGCGCTGCGGGAACGTCGGCGACAGCCGTTCGAAAGCCGACTGGCTCACGCGCCCACCTCACGGCGGGCCGAACGGGCGCGGGGGGCCTGACTGGCGGGGGCGAGGCTGGACATAGGGCCCCGACCCTAGCCCGGCCCAGGCGTGGCGGGTCAAACCGACGAGACCCGGATCCGCGGCCCTGGTCGAGTCGCGCCGCCGCCCAGGCGGCCGATGTGCCCGCCGCAACAGTCTTGCGTTTCCGCGGTCAGAGCGACCCGGCGGCCTCGAGCTGGCCGCTCCCCGCCGTAGTCAGGCGTCACGCCTCACGCCCAGCCGGTCAAGAAAGTCAACTGAATTCCGCGCGGGGGACGTTATCGTTCACGTGTTCGAAAACTGTCGGAGGTGGGTCCTAGCGTTGCAGGCATGAACACCGCAGCCGATCCAACCAACGACGCCGGCGACCGCATCACCACCGTCGACGCGCTGACCCGCATCGGCGAGGTGCTCGACCACATCGACCACTCTGCCCGCGCCACCCTCGACGCCCCGGCACGCGTCGGACTCGTCACCGCCATCGTCTCCCTCTGTCGCCGAACCGATGCCCTTCGCGCCGTCCTGGTCAGTGAGGCCGAACGAGCCCGCGCCGCCGAAAGCACCCACGGCGCCTCCCTGCGCAGCCTGCTCGCCACCCAGGCGCAGGTCACCCCCGGCGAAGCGGCGACCTGGGTCCACGCGGGCCGGGACATCACCACGCACGACGCCATTCGGGAGGCCGCGCTCGCCGGAGACGTGTCCGTCAACCAGGCCCGCGCCATCGACACCGTCCTCGGCGAGCTCCCCGCCACCCTCACCGCCGACCAACGCGCCCACGCCAAACAGGCTCTCCTGGAAAGGGCGCGGGTCATGGACGCCAAAGCCCTCTCCGGACAGTCCCGCGCCATCCTCGAAGAAGTCGCCCCCCAGCACGACGCCGCCGAAGACGAACTCCAACGCCTCGACGCCCAACGCCGGCAAGCCCACGCCGCCCGGACCCTCACCTTCGTGCCCGACGGCCGCGGCTCGGTCATCATTCGTGGCCAACTACCCGTTCTGGACGCTGCCCCCTTCGAACGACTCGTGCAGGCTTACACAACCACCCGGCTGTCCCGCGAACACCCTGGCGACCACCCCGGAACGGAGCCCGACACCCGGACTCCCGCCCAACGCCGTGCCGACGCACTCACGGCACTCATCGCCGCGCACGCCACCGCCGTCGCAGGGCCGCGGGCTGGGGCTGGGGCTGGGGCTGGCGGCGAGGATGGGAGCCGGGAGCAGAACGGCGACCGCGGCCGGAACGGGAACCGGCTGCCGCGCCTCGCGGGAGACCGGCCCCGCGTCCACGTGACCATGAGCTACGACCACCTCCACGCAGAAGCCGAACAGGCCGGCGTGCTCCCCGACGGCGCCCGCATCACCGCCAGCGAACTGAGACGCCTCGCCTGCGACGCCGACATCGTGCCCGTCG